>JBHIEA010000046.1:0-11303 GCA_046760365.1 bacterium | reverse complement strand
ACTCGAGCCCCGGCAGTACCCAGAAATTTAATGTAGTCCATTAAATTTTTCCCTTGGCTCAAGCGAAGAGCGGAGCGAGTAAGCTTTGATATCTTTTAAGAATAATACATTTTTGGTGGTCACCACAGATTTTCCTAGTTTCTTTTTCTATCTCCTCATCATGCCTCAGGACACCTTTAAGGTAATAGTGAATACTCAGGATCTCATGAACCCAGGTTCTGTCTTCTTCTGCCTCGGATAGATTTTTATCAATCATGATTTCACTGGTATCTATCCTGACCACTCCTCCAATTTTTCTATCTTTATAAGGCCTGAACTCGGGCTCATCAAAGTCGACATACCTCACCTTAAACGAGGACAAAATCTGACTTAAGGTTCTATCGAATTCAGATGTTTCCATGAGCTTCCTCTTTGGGCAATTACTCAGATATACTGAATTACCTCATTCCATGGTTTTCTCGACTTAGGCTCAGGCAAGGCGGCAGGATAACCAAGAGGGGTCAGGACTACGGGCTCTATCCCGGGGGGAAGATTTAGAATCCTTTTTACCTCCAAGGAATCAAAAGCTCCGATCCAGCAGGTACCCAGTCCTTCGGCCGTAGCCGCGAGAATGAGATGATCCATGGCAATGGCAACATCCACATCCAGATAGCTCTTTCCGTCTCTCCTGCTCCAGGCTTCATCTGTGATCCCACAAGCACAGATCACCACCGGTGCGGTCCAGAACCAGGCTCGAGAATAGGCCGCCTTTAGTTTTTCCCTCACCTCCTTTTTTCTTACTACTATAAAACGCCAGGGCTGGGCATTAGTAGCAGAAGGAGCAATTCTCGCTGCCTCTAAGATCCTCTTCAATTTATCCTCTTCCACGTCTCGATCCTGATATTTTCTTACACTGCGCCTTTTTCTTATCACCTCATAGTAATCCACTTCTTACCTCCTCGATCATCCATTATCAGCTGCACAACTTCTGGCTAACGGTCCAATCAAGCGAGAAGAAATTATAAGACATGATTCTTAATGGTGGTTTTTTTCTCTTCGGCGCTGAGCCAGATAATGTATTAGTTTCCAATAACTTTCATCCTTTTCGGAGCGGGGTTTAGACATCTTAGAAGCCTCTTTCTGCCTTTGAACTTTTCTGCGCTCCTTGATCAACTGAGTATAACTTCCTAAAGATTCACCTTTGAAACCAAAGATAACCTGAGCACTCACCTTTAAGATTGAACCTACCTGGTTTATCAATAATCTCCAGACTCGAGACGACACCGTCCTCACCCCGATGTCCGCCAGTAGTAAAAGAACGGAGAGAAAGACCAATAGAGGCCAAATCTCTTGAGGATCAGAAAAGGTAATTTTTCTCCGGGAAAAAAGATCTTCCGTTGGCTGTAAAAACCGACCTCCAGTTTGGTTCACCAGTCGAGTTAAAAGATACTCGTTTAGGGTGAATTTTCTGTATTCAGGGGAGTATGAGACCACCGCTCCTGCAATTTGGGAACCGCAGGATCTATTCTTGTCAAAAATGTTGACCATGTAGGAGCCTACCTCGTCGGCGGAGAAACTAGCCTCATATCGACCAGGAGCAATATGGTTCAAAAGGACGGTCTCGTTCTCACCTCGTGGCTTGACTACTCTGGCCTGCAAACTCAGAAAGTTGACAAACTTTCCCTCTTCATTAATGGCATCAACGAGGAGATGACCTTTTCCGTCCCTGACTTTGACCAGAGGGAAGAGAATGCCCTTAGTCCGTGGGAGGATCCAGTTAATGAGATTGGTGAGAGTACTACCATACCCTGACCATTCCTGCCAGTTCTTTGACCAGGTACCATTAAGGTCACAGGTAAAGGCCGCCGCTCTGCCCAAACCGTAACGCCAGGTAACCAACAGAGGGTCCTGGCGAGGAGAACGGAGGTGCACATGGGAAAGATCCTTGGCCGTTGTAACAACGTACCCCTCTAAGGGGGGAACATTGCTCCAGTTGATTCCTGAAAGAATAGGGCTTTCTTTGTTTACCGTGGGAATAAAGGATTCGTTCACTGTCAAGCCCCGACCAACCCTGAGAGCTTCGGTAGTGAAGATGCGAGGAAGGGATTGAATGTTAGTGGTGTAGTAAGATTTTCCCTTGCCCCACCGGGCAATATTCTTCATCAGTTCCAAGTCAGCATCTTCCCCAATGGCCACCGTACTAACTGAGACTTTGGTATTGGTCATCCTCTTCACCATTGACTCAAATTCACCTGGTGCCGAGAGACCGTCAGAGAGAATAATGATATGTTTTACTATACTCCTTTCCTTTCTTAACTTATCGAAGGTCTCTTTGAGAGCCGGAAAAAGGGAAGTACCGCCACCAGCCGCCAGAGAACTTAGCCGGCGGGCTATCTCAGTTTTGTCGGTGACTACCTGAAGGGGAACTGTCCATCGAGGGACTGTATCAAAGCTTAGAACCCCCAGGCGCTCGTACCCGGTTAGCAAATCGGCCACGGCCAGAGCCGCCTTTTTAGCCAGCAATAATTTGGAAGAGGAGGAAATTGGCGCATCTCCTCCTCTCTCCCCCATACTTCCTGATTTATCAATTACCAACACTAAAGAAAGAGCGGGCAAAATCAACTTCTCCCGAGCTCCAGCATAAACAGGAAGGGTCTCCTCCAGAGCTGTACCTTGATAGTCTCCCAGACTGAAGCTATTGGTCCCTCCAATAGCCAGGAGTCCCCCTCCTAGATCCCTTACATAACTTGCCAACAGGTTCAACTGATAGTGAGAAAGTTGAACCACGGAGACGTCATCCAGAATAATGGCATCGTAATCTCGCAGCTCACCAAGTGAAGAAGGAGCATTAAAGGTGGATCGTAGCTCCGGTTGAAATCCCAGCTCTCTCAGAAGACCAGGGAAGTTGAGTATTGTCCTCATCTGGTCGGTCAACAAGAGAATCTTAGGTTTACCCTGAACCACTGTATATCCACTGACCTCGTTGTTAGCCGGAATTGTGTCCGCCCAGATGTCGAGGTTTGCTCTATAGGTATAAAATCCTTGCTGGTCAAGGTTCTGCCAGAATACAAATACGTTCTGGCCTTCCTTCAAATTCACCTTTTCCTCGGCTAAAAGCTGATCGTTACAATAGAGCTTAAGGATTCCTGAACTCTTCTGAAAACTCTTGACTATGGTCTTAATCTTGAATTTTTCCCCAGTTTTTACCTTATCGGGTATGATTATCCTTTCCAGCAGAGCCTCTGCTTTCGTGCGAGAGGCAAGAGGAAGCACATCTACTTGAATCCCATGTTTTCTAAGGAAGTCTGTCAAAAACCCAGCTTTTCCGGAAGTTTCATTGCCATCGCTCAGCAAGACTATCCTCTTGTGCCCTCCTGGCGGAAAATTGGCTACCGCTAACCGCAGACTCTTTTCAATATCGGTCTGATGAGGGCTTACTTTGCTGTGAAAATAGGAAAGCCGAAGCTGGCGTTGGGGAAGAGATTCAATCAAGGCTTCTTTTCCGAAGACGATAATCCCTGCTTGATCCCCTCTCCTTAGACTCTGAAGTGAACTTTGGACATAATCTCGAGCAAATTCCTTGTTGGCGGCGGTTATGCTATCGGAATCATCGACGAGAAAGAAAACACTCTCACTCCTTGTAGGCAGGCGAATTTTAGTTCCAGCCAGACTTAGAATGAGCAAACTCAGTATAACCAGGCGAACCACGAGAGCAATTTTTTTTCTCAATGGGGAAAGCACAGCATGGCCTCGAGCACAAATATACCAGATAAGGGGAAGACCGGCCCCAAAAAGAAGAAACCAGGGATAGGAAAACTGGACCCACATTTACCTCTTCCTCCTCAGGGGGAAGTGATAGAGATACCATTCAATGAGCAAAACTAAAAACGAGAGGACGATTAGTAGCGGAGAGAGAGAAAATTTGCTGATTGTAGTTTTGCTCCGGAGCTGCTGCGAGAAATTCTTGGCTGGTCCAGAAAGATTAACTCGACTGATGAGGTTTGATTCTTGAGAGTCAACAAGGTTTGCAGCAAAGAGTGCCTCTCCATTAAATCTGTAAACCCCGGCAATTTTAGTTTGTGAGAAGACTGGACCATCCTCCATTTTGGGTTTATTCATGTGATTATGAGGATCGAGAATGGTAACTTCGTGTTTTTCATATCCTGAGGGGAGAGGGAAAGCCTCGCCCGTTTGAATCTGGTAATAATCCGGATCAAATTCCTCGGGATGGAACCATTGGAGAAGATTAAAGATAAAAACGGGGAACCCTACCCGCAGGGGAAAATCAGAATAGTATAAGTCAAAGGCAAGAAAGACTAAACGCAAATTATCCTTCTGCCAGACCTGCATCAGTGGATACTCAGTGGATTTAACGAGCACTTCACCGTTGGGAAGGGTTGGAACAGGTAGAGACCACTCAAC
Source organism: bacterium (assembly GCA_046760365.1). Lineage (GTDB taxonomy): Bacteria > Aerophobota > Aerophobia > Aerophobales > AE-B3A > AE-B3B. The sequence goes on along the minus strand of JBHIEA010000046.1, from coordinate 6,902 downwards.
ATTGGTATCATTGAGATTGACAAACCGCAAAAGAGGGTGATCAATTTCCCACTCGATCAGTACAGGATTTACCCGAAGACCTGAATTCTTGGGAAGAAAATCCAGGGGGAGAGTGCCGATACATACTACATTTCCCTGATTCAGGGAAGGGGGAATGATGCCATCAAAGATAACTAAGTCATAATCAGGTATCTCCTGGGCAGAGACGTTATCCTTTACATAAAGATTAATACTGGAATAAGCAGTGAAGGCAGTCTCCAAGAACAAATTTCCGCGACTTACCAGAAGGACGTCTAGATTTCTGGAAGAGCTAAATACAGCATAAGCGATATTGTCGACTGTAAGGTCATCTCGAGAATAGGGATGGAGTTCTGTGGTTAAAATCGCCCTGCTGGTGACTCTCACCGAATAAACATACTGCCCTTCCTTTTGGGGAGGAAGAGTTAGTTCTTCCTCATTGATAAGTTTTTCTCCCAGCCAGAGCTTGAGACGAAAAGTCTCTTCCTGAGAAGAAAAATTTCCCACCGAAACAAGGACTTCGTAGTCCCTTCCCCCAATTATCCCTGGCCTTATTTTTAAAGAGGTGATCCCCAGGTTACAAGGTGCATCAGTGCTGAACAGGACTAATTCCACCCCTGCCGGCACTAAATCTGGACTAAGCCCGAAGGCCCCGTCAGTAAAAAAGATAATGCTTTTCTCAGCGTAGGGAGGGAAAAGGAAGTTGGCCAACCTCAGAGCTGCACCTGCGTCTCCTTTTACATCTGAGGCTCTAAGATTCTTCAGTTTCCTTAAAAGAGTGGCTCGGTGATCGGAGAAATTTACCAGCAGTCTGGGCTTATCATCTGCCTCAATCAGGGCTATCTTTTTCTTTCCCGAAAGCTCGTTGATGAGATCCCGAGCTCTTTCTTTAGCTACGCTCAGGCGGTCAGGCACAAGGTCAGTTGCCTGCATACTGGCCGTAGTATCCATAACTACTACCAGATAATCTTCTTTGCTTTTCACGGTGAATAGAATCTGGGTTAAGGCGATGATAAGCAAGCCGAGGATAGCCAGCTCAAGAAAAAGAAGGAGCTCGCGCGGGAGTCGCCAACGAAAATGTTGAGCGGGAAGGATCTGGCGGATTTTCTGCCACAAAAGAGTGCTGGAAATTTTGACTTCTCTTGGTCTTCCCTTTAAAAGATAGAAAAAGAATACCAGCCCCAGCAGTGGTAAAAGGTAAAAAGCAGAAGGATTAAGGATAGTCATTTTAGAATTCTCGCGTTCCTTAGTCGTTGAAAAATTAACTTAGAAAGAGGTAAGGAGGTCAAGGTCCGCAGGTATCTGATCTTATAATGTTGGCAGAAGACCTCGATCCCCTCGAGGAAATTAGCAACTCGCTGTTGGTAGATTTTCAGGATTGACTCATCTATAAAGGTGTCCACCCTTTCGTAAGTCTCTTTATCGATTAACACTACTTCCCCTTTTTCCTGAGGGCTCAGTTCACTTTCCTCCAGAATCTGGATTAAACATATTTCCCAGCCTCGGGTCCGCAGGGCTAGTAATCCTTCCTCATAGCCATGGGGATCGAAGAGATCACTGAAGATTATGGTCATCCCCGCAGGTCTTTGCGATCGGCTAAACTCGTCCAGGGAAAGGTTGAAATTAGTCCTTCCCCGACAGCTGACCCTCTCCAAGAAGCCAAAGAGCCGAAAGGCCTGGGATCTACCCCGACGGGAGGGCATGACTTTTTCCAGCTCCGAGGAAAAGGTAGCTGCTCCCACCTCATCTAAATTGGCCAGGGCAATGTATCCCAATGCTGCCGCCAGACTGCAGGCATAATCTATCTTGGAAGGGTTGCCCTCAGACATAGATACACTCTGGTCAACGACCAGAAAAACTCTGAGACTCTCCTCTTCGATGAAGAGCTTCACGAACAACTGATCCAGACGCGAGAAAAGGTTCCAATCAATGTAGCGATAGTCATCACCCACCTGATACTCCTGATAGTCGATAAATTCCAGTCCACTGCCGGGCCTTTTCTCCTTTCTTTCTCCTTGAAGGTAGACCTTTTTAGATGTTTTACTGAGAAGTCTTAATGAATCCAACTGATGGAGGAACTTAGGGTCAAGAATTAATTTAGCCATGACTACGATTTCTCCGGGACTGACTGAACTATATCTTTAACCAGCTCATCTACGTCCATTCCCTCTGCCTCTCCCTCGAAGTTCAAGAGAATACGATGACGAAGGCTAGGCAAGGCGACCTCTCGCACATCGCTGAAGCTCGCGTTGAACCTTCTCTCTCTGAAAGCTTTCGCTTTGGCAGCTGATATTAGGGTCTGATCTCCTCGCGGACTGGAGCCATAACGGACATACTTCTTGACTCTCGGTATAGCAAATGGGGAATGAGGTTCAGTGGCCAACACCAGGCGAGTGGCATAATCCACAACGTGAGAGGCTACGGGTATCTTTCTCACCAATAGTTGAACCTGTCGAAGCTCATGATCATCAATGACCTGATTAGGGATGGGCAGTTCTCGAATGGTGGTTCGGTTGACGATTTCCTGCAGTTCAGAGGGAGCAGGAGACTCAACCTTGAGCTTGAAGAAAAATCTGTCCACCTGAGCTTCGGGTAAGGGATAGGTTCCCTCCATCTCTATGGGATTCTGGGTAGCCAGGACAAAGAATGGTATTCCCAGGTCATAGGTTATTCCGGCGACGGTGACCTTTTGCTCTTGCATTGCCTCCAGGAGGGCTGATTGGGTCTTGGGGGTTGCTCGGTTTATCTCATCAGCCAGGATAATTTGAGCAAAAATAGGTCCTTTCTGAAATTCAAAGAAACGCCTTCCGTCCTCCCCTTGCATAATGATGTTGGTTCCGGTGATGTCTGCAGGCATAAGGTCGGGAGTGAACTGGATACGGGAGTACTTCAAGCCAAGAACCTGAGAGAAGGATTTGACCAGAAGGGTCTTCCCTAGGCCGGGAAGTCCCTCTAAAAGGACGTGTCCATTGCAGAGAATGGCCATAACCACTCCCTCGATGACATCTTCCTGTCCCACGATTATTCTCTTTATCTCACTTACGATTCTTTCCACTTTTTGTTGAGCTTCTTGAACTCTTTCTAAATCGGACATTGTGACCCCTTATTCTTAGAGTTTTTTCTATTCCGGTTCCAGGGAAGAAAAATACTTCTTTACCTGCTCTTTATAAGAGAGAGGAATCTTCTCCCCGGCTAACTTATTCATAATCCGTTCCCTATAGGAAACAAGGATCTTCTCTGTAGAAGACCCTGATTGATTCGAGGAACGAGAGATACTCCTTAGCAGGCTCATCAAGAACGTGCCTCGGTCAAATTGGCTCCTAAGCTTGACTAAATTTCCCCTCTCATCAAATTCAAGCACCTCCTCTTCAGTCTCGAAAGAGGAGGATTTCCCAGGAAATGAACCATATCCCCTGGTTAACCGCTGCTCTCCGAGGAAATCCTCATGAGGAAGCCCGCCGTATGCGGGGGACTTCTCGGGGAGATCGGGTGTGAGACTCTTCTTCTCTCTGCTAGTGACTCTGACTCCCCTTTCGCCATCTCCTTCGTCAAAAGCGCTCTCTTTTAGCCGCTGACAGCTTTCTCTTACTGGTTCTCCCATCATTTTTAAAGCTTCTAAGTCCTCTAGGTAATCTAGAAGGCGGCGGATGTCAACTCCTTCCCTCATAGAGGGTTTTGACAAAAGATGGCTTATTCTCTCATATTCCTCTTTTTGAAGGGCTTCTTTCAGCTCGGAAAGTCTGTCCTGATCAAGGGATCCCCATTTTCCCTCATTAATCCAGGACCCCAGCCCTTTCAGCAGCTCGCCTCGAGTTGTTTCGAGAGCTTGGACAATTTCCTTTTGAAGGGAATCATAGGCCTGAAGAACTTGTTCTTCCTTTAGTTTCTGGTAACTCAGATCCTCTCCCATTACTCTCATTTGCGAAGCCAATCTGGATGCCCGCCTCAGGTGTTTTAGTCGCTCTTTTCTTGCCACCTTGTTGGCTAATTCCATCAACAATCGTCCTTCCTCCTCTAGAGAAGCGGGTGCGTCGCCGTTTTTCAAGGGAAGATGCGGAATCACAAGATAGCTGAGGAGGGGAAAGACTAGAATACCTATAGATAGGTAAACTAGGTATTTAGCCCTTTTGAGCCAGTGATAGGGAAACACCCTTTGGGGCTGGATTCCCGCCAGTTGTCTGACAGTATCTCTGATCAATAAAGGCACTAATTCGTTCGAGGTCTTCTGGTCTTGGTACTCCCAGGCGGTGCTTACCCTTTCCTTCAGCCCCAATTTTTTATCTATCTGACGAGCTACCCAGAGAAGCCCGATAGGATGAGATCTACCCACCAACACCCCTATAGTGGTGGCCAATCCGCAAATTGTAAGCAAAATAACCAACCAGTTTAAGGAGAGTGGAACAAATTTATCAAGAATGGAAAGGGCAAGATAAGCGCTTAGGCCATAGCAAAGAGAGGTAATAACAACCTTCCCAGTATAAACAGATCGATATCTTTGGCTAAATTCTCGTACCTTCGCCATTAGTACTTCTTCAACTTTCATGAGATGGACTTTTGTTTCAGTTTCTCTAGTCTTCTAAGAAAAAGACCGAAAGCAACCAGGGATACTGCAAGAATGAACAACAAAAATCGAGGATTTAAGTAAAATAGCCCTACTTGCGTGGTCCGAGTTAAAAACAGACCCAACCCAAAGAAAAAGCTGAGCACATTCAAGACAAGGGAGGAAAGGTCGGTACCCGTGAAGCGAAGAAGGAGACCAAAATTGATAAAGGCTATGACAGGGAGTAGCAAGAGAGAGTATGAGACCAAGGCCGACCTCAAGAATATCCCTCCCATGAAATAAGAAAGGATAACAAGGGGCAGGGAGGAAGAAAAAATAAGAAGAACCGGCAGGAAAATCCCCCCCATCTTTCCAAGAGCTACCTCTGCCGGGGTAAGAGGAGTATATTTCAGCCAATCCTCGAGACCAGCTCCTCCTCTCGGAGAAGATCTTGCTGCCAATCTTCCACCAAGGTGGCTCAGGATGACCATTTGAACATAAGTCAGGAGTAAAAAAATCTTGGGTGGCTGAAAACTCAGCTCCACCCCGCCAGGCCAGCCGATAAGCATCACCACAGTAAGCATCACCAGATAGAAAAAAAGGGCCTTGATAAACGCTCGATCTTGGATGTAACCTTTTAAATCATTAGCCAGAACAAATCGAAAGCGTCTCATCTTTTCTTCTATGGTTCAGATTGAAGAGAGCTTAAGGGCATTATCAAAAGACCGGTAAGGCTACGCTGTCCGGCCTCATCGGCGGCTATCCCAACTTGAGGAGACTTCTCAAACCAGGCTAATAACACGGGAAATCTGGTGGTTAGTTCCTTTAAGGGACCCTCAAAATCCCACATTTGTTGAAATATCTCTTTTCTCAATTTGGCTTCTGAATCAGGCCTTCTAAGCATCACTTCCTCCAGGTACTTCGAAGAGAAGAAAGGCGATTCCTTCTCTTTTAGATTGAGAGTCAAATTGGCTTGCCCTGAGGGGACAAGTTCCTCAAGAAAAGAACCATGACCATCGTAGAGGAGCAATAGATCCTGCAGGGAAAAGGAGTCCAGGTTTTTCAAGTTTAGCTGTACGACTTCCTTCTGGGCGTTGATCTTTGCTTCTAAATGGAAGGGTAAGATTGTCTCCAGGCGAAATAAATAAAACGACCACGGGCGGCTAAAAGGCAGACGCCAGTAAATTTTTCCGTCCTCGAGGTGAACTACTAAATCCGTGAGCAATCTCTGGTGTCTGGGAGCCAAAAAAGCACTTACAAAAGAGTTTTTTTCATTGAATTTTAGTTCTATAAGCCGAGAACAGGGGGAAAAGAAAACAACATAGCTCCTGGCTCTGGCCAAGAAACCGCCTTGTTTTTGATAGCATACAGTTACTTCTTTCAAAGATGTATTATTCTCTCGTATTGTCAACCCCAATGGATAGGAGACACCAATAAAGACCAGTATAGTTAGAGCAAGAGCTATCCCGGGGCGGCGAAAAAGTCCTCTCGCCAGCCCTAGCCAGCAGAAAAAGCCGACTGAAAGAAGATAAACCAGTAAAAAAAGGGCAATTCCTCTCCTTGCCGGCCAAAGTTTGCCCTGCCAGGAAAACCAACCTGTGGCAACGAAATTCCCAATACTCTCAGGAATAGAGAGAAAGGTCTTCTCTTCCTTCAACATATCAACCCACAGATGAGGTAATCCCGACCAGTTCTTGAAGGGAGGTTGAAGGAAGTCGAAGGCCAGAAACAATATTTTTCCCTGGTCTATATCTAAGCTTATTACCAGGGGGATAGCCCCCTCTTTCATCAAGATGTCTCCTTTTCGCCATCGACTATTCCATACCTGAACTTTTTGAATGCTTCTATCAAAAGCTCCGTATTTATTCTGCAGAGAGGAAAATGAAGACTCAAGATAAGTTTTCTCTAGGAATTCAAGGGGAAGTAAATTCAGAAGAAAGGAAGATTTGAATTTTCCATAGCCGCCTCTGGCAGTGAGGATCAACGTTCCTCCGGTGGACAGCCATGTTTCGATAGCCTCCTCCTGGGCAGAGGTTAGGTCCAGGGAGGTGATATCATCCAGAATTAACGTCTGAATTCCATCGTAACCTATCCATTCATTGGGCAGTTTATCCAGATCAGTATAAACTACTCGTCTTACTTTTTGCGCGTGCCTTGGATTTAAAAAGCTAAACCCAGAGTGACTCCTGTTAACCACCAGAATGAATCCATCTTCCTGGTAGAAGGGCTTCAACTGAATTTTCTTTTTTATCAGGGTTTTTTCATTAGAGACAAGTAGAACCTCCAAGAAACGGACATTCGATTCCAAAAGCACATTAATCGAATAAAGCTTCCGGGAGGAAGA
>JBHIEA010000045.1:0-11335 GCA_046760365.1 bacterium | reverse complement strand
CATTTTTGTCAATCAATTGAGGATGAAGATTGGAGTGATGTTTGGCAATCCGGAGATAACCCCGGGAGGACGGGCCCTCAAGTTTTATGCGAGTGTAAGATTGGATATTCGAAGGAAAGCATCTTTAACCAGGGGGGATACCCAGATAGGTAACAGGACTAAGGTCACTGTGGTTAAGAATAAGCTCGCTCCACCTTTTAAGAAAGCTGAGTTTGACTTACTTTTTGGAGAGGGAGTCTCGCAGGAAGGAAGCATTTTGGATCTTGGAGAAGACCTTGGCATTCTTAAAAAATCGGGAAGCTGGTATTCTTATGGTGATACCCAATTGGGGCAGGGAAAGGAAAGTGCCCGAGAGTTTCTTAAGGATGTGAAAAATGCTTCTCTCAGGCGCGAAATTGAGCAAAAGATCAGGGAAAAATTAGGTTGTATGAGAAAAGAGAAGGAGATGGTTAAGGCCAAGGCGGCTAAAGTTGCACCCAATTGAGGTAGAACCCACAGAAGTTGAAGCAGAATGAATAAGAGCAGCAAAATATTAATCCTTCTTTCCTCTTTACTCTTGTTCGGGACCCCGGCAAAGGCTTATCAAGATTGTAGAGTTGAGAAAGTAAGATTTGACTCTTATCTCACCTATACCCGAGTAGTCCTGGAGGTTTCTGGCAAGGTTGGTTACATCGTCAGGGATCTAACCAATCCACCCCGCTTACTGATTAACCTTTATCCAGCTAAACCTATCTCGCTACCACCAAAAATTGATATAAAAGATAGATTTATTAGGCAGCTTCGTCTCTCGCAGGATAGCGAACATGTGACCAAGGTAGTCCTGGATTTAAGGAATCTGGATTATACCTACAATATCTTTCCTTTGGAGGGTCCTCATCGCCTAGTTATTGAGGTAAAAAATCCTAGGAAAGATCCAGTAGCGGATCTATTAAAACCACGAGAGTTTTCTTACTATTCGCCTGAGTCGGTTTCGGAAGAAAACAGGAGAGTTTATAAAGTAATATTAGATCCTGGACACGGGGGGGAAGATCCAGGAGCAATTGGCCCTACTGGTTTAAAAGAGAAGAAAGTTACCCTTGCTGTGGCCTTGGAGGTAGCTGATCTTTTAAAAGATGAAGCAGGGATTTACGTTTATCTAACCAGGACCGACGATCGTTTTATCCCTCTGGATCGTAGGACGGAGATGGCGAACCAATGGGGAGGGGATCTCTTTGTATCCATTCATGCCAATGCTGCTTTTAACCAAAGGGCAAGTGGTATAGAGACTTTTTTTAATTCCCGATACCCCTATGGAGAGGGGGCAGCAGAAGTGGCGGCCAGAGAAAATGCTCCTCTGGGAGATGATGACGTTTCAGGGGAGGCTAAGGCTATTCTCTGGGATTTGGTGCAGGATCGATATCGAGATGAAAGCAACGAGCTGTCTCATTTTGTGCAGAGAGGGTTGTGCCAGGCCACAAGCCTGGAAGACAGAGGAGTAAAATCAGCCGGATTTTATGTCCTAAGAGGAGCCGCCATGCCCGCTATTTTAGTAGAGATAGGATTTGTCTCCAACCCCTGGGAGGAGCAAAAACTAAAGAAAGAGGAATTTAGAAAAGAAATTGCTCTGGGCATCTTCGGAGGAATAAAAGATTATCTTGAAAGTTATAGCCAGAGATTGAGTAGGTAAGAGAGAGCTAAGTTGGTTTCAGCTAAAAAAAGAAAGTCTCGAAAAAGTCTAGTAGTTTATATCCTCGTGGTAATAGGGGTCTTTGTGGTGGGAGTATTGGTAGGCCCGTACTTGAGAGAAAAGGGATATCAGATTAAAGATTGGGTCATTCAGCCCCGTCCTCCCCGAGAGATGAAGGTGGTGAAACTATACTTTTCGGATCCCCAGGCGGAATACCTCATCCTTGAGGAAAGGAAAGTTGTAGCCTTACCTGATATGAGTGAGGAGGCCAGGGAAATATTGAAAGAGTTAATTAAAGGTCCTCTTAATAGCTCCCTTAAGCCGACTGTTCCTCTTGAAACAGAGGTGAGAAATGTTTATGTGGAGGGTGACTGTTTCTACGTAGATTTTTCTTTGGCTTTAAGAGAGAAACATCCTGGAGGATCTAGTGGGGAACTAATCACCACATACTCCATAGTTAATACCCTCCTTATTAATTTTCCTTCCCAATCCCGGGTGCAAATCTTAATTCAGGGTAAGCCTGCTGAAACTCTCGCCGGACATATTGACATCAGAAACCCTCTGGGTAAGAGACTCGACATTATAAAGCAGCCTTAAGAAGATGAAATCCTCTCTAAGATTAAAAAATGCAAGAATAGCCGTTTTTGACTCGGGCATAGGAGGACTTACTGTGGCTCGGGAAATAATGAAGCTACTTCCCAATGAGGGGATAATATACCTCGGCGATACGGCCAGGGTCCCTTACGGAACAAAATCTAAGCGAACGGTGACCCGGTTCTCCTCACAGGCCCTGTGTTTTCTCTTAAATTTAAAGGCCAAGTTGATTGTCATAGCCTGTAACACTGTATCTGCTCTGAGTTTCAAGACTCTTGAGGCTAAGTGTCCTCTTCCTTTGATTGGAGTTTTAGAACCAGGAGCAAGGGAAGCCGTCCAAGCTACTCGCAACCGAATTATTGGAGTGATCGGGACCGAAGCCACTATCCGCAGTAGGGTCTATCCCAAAATCATAAATTCTCTGGATCCAAAAATGAAAGTTTTCGGTAAAAGCTGCCCTCTGTTGGTTCCTCTGGTGGAGGAGGCATGGTTTAGGCATCAGGTTACCCGCGAGGTCATCTCCATTTACTTAAAGCCATTATTACGTCAGGGGATAGATACTTTGATTCTTGGGTGTACCCATTATCCTCTCTTAAAAGAAACATTACAAAAAGTGGTTGGGGATAAGGTAGCTTTAATAGATTCTGCTCAAGAAGTAGCCAGGCAGGTGAAAAGAGTTTTGTGGGAGCAGAAACTCCGGGCAACTAACAGCCCAGGACATGATTTCTTTGTTAGCGATCGTCCAACAAGATTTATTCGACTAACAAAGACATTTCTGGGCAAGCCCATAAAAAATGTTCATCAGATAAATTTGGATTCCTCAGAAAAGTATTAGCATTTAGAAGATTTATATGAGTTTTTGCTGCCCGGCGAGGTGTTTTCCATAAGGCAGCCGCGATGAAGGCGGGTCTATACGTTCCCAAGTTTTTGTTCTTCTCCGAACTTATATGCCGCCCATAACAGCTACAGTATAAAGATATGAGTAGAACTTATGCGGTAGCCCTTGGAAAGACACCGAGCACAGGGCAGCGTTAGGAAGCTGATATACAGCGACGAACGGGGCCTAGTCCCAGGGTATCCTTGACCTCGAATGAGAAAGGATAATAAAAGGAACAGTGTGTTTCGGGAAAAGGAATCGGTGATTTTTCAGGGAAAAGAGTTTGCTTTTACTACTTTATGTAGCATCTTCATTGGGTCATTGGTGATTTCAGAGGTATTGGCAAGTAAGATTGTTGCTCTGGGAGAGATCTATGTTCCGGCGGGAGTAGTTGCCTACGCGGTAACTTTCGCCATGACCGATACCATTGAAGAAATCTGGGGGAAGAGGTATGCCAGAGCCATAGTAATTGCAGGACTTCTGACCCTGGGAGTGGTTCTTTTTCTAATGTGGCTTGCCGTAGTTTTGCCTTCTGCTCCATTTTGGAAAGAAGAAAGAGCATTCACACGTATTTTAGGAATTAAAGCAGGAGCGATTAGAATAACCATAGCCAGCATAGTTGCTTATTTTGTTAGTCAGTACCACGATGTCTGGGCCTTTAATTTTTGGAGACGGATCACTGGAGAACGATGGCTCTGGCTGCGCAATAACGCCTCTACCCTTGTCTCCCAGGCCATAGATACTTCTCTGTTTATCTCTTTGGCTTTTTATGGAGTTAGCCCCATTTTTCCTTTAATTCTAGGACAGTATTTCGTTAAGTTGTGTATCGCCCTCCTTGATACTCCTCTGGTCTATCTTCTCGTCTACTGTATAAGAGGGAAAACCTCATTCGTCCAAAAGAGAAATCAGTAACCGGCGTTTTGCAAAATAAGAAGAGGACCTACCTAATTTCCATATTCTCACCAATTCTGAGGTCTTCCAGTTTCCTGAGAAAGCCATCGTTTTGCTGCCCGGCGAGGTGTTTTCCATAAGGCAGCCGCGATGAAGGCGGGTCTATGAGTTCTGACGCATAAGTTCTCCTTGAGGCCTTCATGTATCATGAAGGCCCCCAGCGGACAAATCTAGCGAGCCACAGTATACCAGATAAAAGTAGAACTTAGCGGTAGCCATTGGAAACACACCGAGCACATCTCAGCCTTGAACTTTTTTGAAACTGGAGCGGAGGTCTTCTTCTTGACAACTCTCCTCCTTTGTCTTAGAATTTATCTACCAATCCGGCTAAGAAATGAGTAGGAGGTAATTATGGTCAACAAGGTGATAATGCCCAAGTTAGGGGAAACCATGGAGGAAGGCGAGATTATTCAGTGGTTAAAACGAGAGGGAGACAGAGTTAAGGAAGGAGAACCACTTCTGGAGATCGCCACTGATAAAGCCAATATGGAGGTGGAAGCACTTACTTCTGGAGTCTTGAGGAAAATTGTTGCCCCAGCAGGTGAGATTGTACCGGTAACCGGAACCATTGCCTATATCGCCGATAGTATGAAGGAGGAGGTTCCTCAGGAGGCGGAGGCAGCAGACAAACTGGCTCGAGAAAAAACCTTAGAAAAGCCATCTGTCCATCCACTTGTTAAAGCCTCTCCCCTAGCTAAAAAGCTGGCCAGGAAGTACGAGGTTGACCTTTCTACTATAAAGGGTAGTGGTCCAGGAGGAAGAGTGCTTAAGGAGGATGTAATTAAAGTAGCCGAGGAAAAAAAAGCTGTCCCGGAGGAGGCAGTTTCTCTTTCCCGGGTAGAAAAAATCATGATTCAGCGAATGGAAAAGAGCAAAAAGGAAATCCCTCATTTTTATCTTACGGTAGAGGTTGATTTCTCGAAATCCCAGACCATGCGGGATGATTTGCTACACGAATTTGAAGAAAAAGAAGAAGTTCGAGTTTCCTACACTGATCTGTTAATTAAGTCTTGTGGCCGTGCTTTGAGTAAGCTTCCCCGGGTAAATTCCACCTTCGAGGCTGGCAGGGTCACCCCACACTCAGAGGTTAACGTGGGATTAGCTGTGGCCACACCCAAAGGGCTTATCGCCCCGGTGATTAGGGAAGTAGATAAAAAAAATCTCTTCCAGATAGCTAAGAAAAGAGAGGAGTTGGTTGAAAAGGCTAATAAAGAGCGTCTTTCTCTAGAGGAATTAGAGGGAGCTGCCTTCACTCTCTCTAACCTGGGAATGTTTGGAGTTAAGACATTCATTGCCATAATCAACCCCCCACAGGCCTCTATTCTGGCTACTGGAGAAATTAAAGAAAGAACGCTGGTGATAGATAATAGAATAGAGATAAGGCCTATGATGGAGATGACTCTATCTTGCGATCATCGAGTGATGGATGGGTATCTGGGAGCAAAATTCCTGCAGGAAATAAAGCGAGGATTGGAAAGGCCTTCTCTTTTATTAATTGGCAGTAACAGGTAAAATTTCCAAAAACATTACCTATTCAAGAGTCTTCCGCTTTCAGCAATCAGCAGTTTAATGGACAGTGATGGTTGATCCTTGAATGCTTATTAATGGGGGGAAATTTTGGGAAAACTAAACTGTTACAAATGGTAAATAACTTAAGGAGAATGTAGGCTATGTTTACCGGAATAGTAGAGGAGATAGGGAGAGTGGAGAAAGTGTGGATTGGTTCTTCTCATGGGTTGAGAGTAAGAGCAAAGAGAATATTAGAGGGAACCAAACCTTCCCACAGTATAGCGGTGAATGGAGTTTGTTTAACGGCGACAAAGGTAGATGCGGAAAGTTTCTCTGCCCAAATAATGGCTCAAACACTGAATAAGACTAATTTATCTCTCATAAAAGAGGGGGATAGAGTTAATCTAGAAAGAGCAGCCACTCTATCATCTCTCTTAGGAGGACATATAGTAACCGGGGATGTGGATGAAGTAGGCAGGATATCGAGAATAGATAAAAGGGTGGGGGAGACCGTAATGCAGATTGAATTTACCCCACATTTGGCAAAATATTTAGTCAATCAAGGCCGTGTGTCTGTGGATGGGGTTAGTTTAACTGTGGCTGATTGTCGAACTTCGGATTTTGTTGTCCATCTTATCCCTTTTACCTTAAACAACACCACTCTGGGCCTAAAGAAAGAGGATGATTTACTTAACCTGGAAGTAGATATAATTTCCAAATATATAGAGAAGATGATGCAGGCTCAAAGTGAGGCTAGATCGAGAATAGATAGACAATTTTTAAAAGCCATGGGGTATTTGGGCTGAAAACCATCGAACCACTTCCCCCTTCAAGTATCTTACAAGAGGTGAGATAAATGGAGTTTAATCCGATCGATGAAATTATAAAGGACTTCAAAGAAGGAAGAATGGTGATCGTAGTAGATGACCAGGATCGAGAAAATGAGGGTGATCTTATAATTCCGGCTTCTCAGGCTACCCCTGAGGTGATAAACTTCATGGCTAAATATGGAAGAGGGTTGATCTGTCTAGCGATAACCTCTAAGAGAGCCCGGGAGTTGGGGCTTAGCCCTATGGTAAATGAAAACACCTCTCTCAAAGGCACTCCTTTTACGGTCTCGGTGGATGCCAGGCATAAGACCACTACTGGTATATCTGCCTATGACCGTGCCCGGACTATAGAAGTTCTCATTCACCCTCAGACTAAGGAGGAAGATCTGGCAAAGCCTGGTCACGTATTCCCTTTGATTAGCAGAGATGGAGGAGTTCTGGTAAGAGCCGGTCATACTGAGGCAGCGGTGGATTTAGCCAGATTAGCAGGATTTTATCCGGCGGGAGTCCTTTGTGAGATAATGGGAGAAGATGGCAGGATGGCCAGGCTTCCTGAGCTTCTACCTTTTGCTGCTCACCATGGCTTAAAGATGTGCAGCCTGGCCGATCTCATATCGTATCGCTGGAAGAAAGAAAAACTGGTTAAAAGAGAGGTTATTACCGATCTTCCCACTCGCTACGGGAATTTTAAGCTTATTGCCTACAGGACTCTCCTTGAGGATAGGATTCATCTTGCTCTAGTAAAGGGCAAAGTAAAGAATAGAGAGGATGTTCTGGTGAGGGTACATTCTCAATGCCTTTCGGGAGACGTTTTTAAGTCCCTTCGCTGTGATTGTGGGGAGCAGCTAGAGATTGCCTTATATATGATAGGAAAAGCAAGCCATGGGGTGGTGCTTTACTTAAACCAGGAGGGCCGGGGAATCGGATTATTAAATAAGCTCAAAACATACGAGCTTCAGGATAGGGGGATGGATACGGTGGAGGCAAATCAGAGGCTTGGTTTTGAACCGGATCTGCGGAATTATGGAATTGGAGCCCAGATTCTGGCCGATTTAGGACTTCACCGGATTAGACTTTTAACTAATAACCCCCGCAAATTAGTGGGCTTAAAAGGGTACGGATTGGAGATTAGCGAACGCATTCCTTTGGAGATAAAGCCTAACCGGGTAAACAGGGAGTATTTGAAGACCAAGCAGAAGAAACTCGGTCACCTGCTGACTCTTGATAAAAATAAGTCCTGAGTCTGAAAAAGGTTGTCCCGAGTCCTATGTTCGAAGTTAAAAGGCTTTGCCGGGGGACCGCCCGAGGGGGGCATTCCGAAGGAATCGGCGAAGCCCTATTTCCCCCTCGAGTATCTTGTAAGGTCTTAGCACTGCTGGATGGAAGGAGAAGCGATGAAAACTTATAAAGGGAAGATAAGGGGTAAAGGACTAAGATTTGGAATAATAGTCTCACGGTTTAATGAGTTTGTCACCCAAAAACTTTTGGAAGGAGCTCTGGACGCACTGGAGAGGCACGAGGTGAAGGAAGAAGATATTGAGATTATTTGGGTTCCTGGTTCTTTTGAGATTCCGGCCCTAGCCTCAAGGCTAGCCAAAAAAGGAAGGTTTAGTGCCTTGATTTGTCTGGGAGCCGTTATTCGGGGTGATACACCTCATTTTGAACTGGTATCATCTCAAGTAGCCCGGGGAATCTCCACCTTGGCTTTAAGGGAGGAGATTCCCATTATCTTCGGAGTCATTACTGCCGATAACTTGGAGCAGGCAATCGAGAGAGCCGGCACTAAAGCAGGAAACCGGGGTTGGGACGCAGCCGTATCCGCTATGGAAATGGTGAATCTTTATCAACAAGTCCAGAAATAACTAGCGAGAAGGTAAAGAGGAATAGTACCAAGGTCTGGACAGTTAAGGGGATGATTAAGTGGGCTACTCGGTATTTGGAAAAAAGAGGGATCGAGAGTCCTCGCCTGACCTCGGAACTTATACTGGCCCATCTTTTACATAAAAAACGTTTTGATCTTTGTCTTGCGGGGGATCAAGATCTTTCTTCTTCGGTTTGTACCCATTTCCAAAGTTTAATCAAAAAGCGTGGCCAACATGTCCCCCTATCTTATCTTACCGGCGAACAAGACTTCATGGGTTACAGCTTC
Organism: bacterium; assembly: GCA_046760365.1. Taxonomy (GTDB): domain Bacteria; phylum Aerophobota; class Aerophobia; order Aerophobales; family AE-B3A; genus AE-B3B. Next base: position 2,759 of record JBHIEA010000045.1, on the reverse strand, counting down.
AAAGTGGATTCCAGGGTCTACATACCCCGTCCTGAGACCGAGATACTAGTAGAAAAGGTTCTTGAAGTAGCTAGTTTGCCAAAGAGAAGAGAATTTATTGGTGTTGATCTGGGAACGGGATGTGGAAATATTGCTATAACTTTAGCCAAGCAATTAAAAAGATCAAAGATCTGGGCGGTCGATATTTCATCCGAGTCTTTGGAAGTCGCCAGATACAATGCCCGATTGCATCATGTGGGTAAAAGAGTTGAGTTTTTGAGAGGAGATTTATTTACCCCCCTGACAGGACTTGGCCTGGAGAGAAGGGTCGATTTAGTAATTTCCAATCCCCCCTATGTAGCCTCCACCCAGATGAGGAATTTGCTACCTGAGGTAAGAAAAGAACCAAGGGTTGCTCTGGAAGGTGGAGAAGATGGATTAAATATCCACCGAAGAATTATCTGGCAAGCTCCCCGTTTTTTGAATAGAACCGGCCTTCTTGCTGTGGAGATTGGACCCGGTCAAGTCAAGATTATAAAGGATTTAATTGCGGCTCAATCTCAGCTTTCACCCCCCAGGATTTTCCGGGATTACCAAGGAAAGAAACGGATAGTACTTACCAGAAAAAATCTCGAGGAGTAAATTTTGGTTCCAGCAAGAGAAAAAAGAGAAAGGTTTGAGATAAGAATTAAGATTTTATGGGTTGTCATAACCTGCGGTTTTCTCATTCTTTTAGCAAGGATGACCTGGCTGCAATTAATAGAAGGAGAAAGATATTTTGACATTTCTAAGAATTCTCGCCTTCAACTCCTTCCTCTTCCCTGTACCCGGGGTCTTGTTTTGGACAGAAATGGCAAGAAGTTGACTCACAATGAGGCCTCGTTTGCGGTGGGGGCAGTTCCAGCAAATGTGAGTAATCCAGACCATCTTCTCGATGAGCTTGCCAGAATTTTAAAGCTGGATAAAAAGGCGATTCTGGAAAGACTTCGCAGGGCCTCCAATCCTTTTAAACCTGTAGTATTGAAAAAAAATGTGGGGATGTCTACAGTGACTTTTCTCCTGGAGAAGAAGGAAGAATTTCCTGGAGTGGTCATTATTGCCCAACCAGTCCGCACTTATCCTTACCGTGCACTCTCCTCTCACCTTGTTGGTCATCTGGGAGAGGTGAGTCAGGCCGAGCTTTCCCGAAGTTCTGGCTATGGCATCGAGATGGGAGATCTGGTGGGAAAGATGGGAGTGGAAAAGGTGTATAATAGATATCTTCAGGGAGAAAAAGGGGGCAGACAAGTGGAAGTAGACGCTCATGGCCGCACCTTAAGAACAATTTCCGAGAAAGACCCTCTCCCGGGCCATAATGTCTATTTAACCATCGACCTTCGAATACAGGAGATTGCTGAAAAAGAGCTGGGAAAAAGGAAAGGCGTGGTATTGATTGGTGATCCGCATACTGGGGAGATCCTTGCTCTAGTGAGTCACCCTAGTTTTGATCCGAATCTCTTTTCTTGGGGTATATCAGACCATGAGTGGAATAGATTAAGAGATGAACCTCTACATCCCTTAGAGAATCGGGCTATCAGGGGAGAATATCCACCTGCCTCTACTATTAAAGTAATAACTGCCTCAGCAGCCTTAGAAGATGGAATTATTAGCAAGGAGGATACCTTCTTTTGTGGAGGGAGTTTGACTGTTGGCAGGCGAGTGTTTAAGGGATGGAAAGAAGGAGGCCATGGAAGAATAAATCTGGAAGAGGCCCTTATTCATTCCTGCGATGTATACTTTTATCAACTGGGCTTGCGTCTGGGAGTAAACCGAATAATTCGATATAGTCGGCTCTTTGGTTTAGGGGAGCCTACCGGTATAGATCTTGGGTCTGAAAAGCAAGGGTTTTTACCAACTCCTGAGTGGAAGAAAACGTACAAAGACGAGGTCTGGTATGGAGGGGACACGGTCAATCTTTCCATTGGACAGGGGTATATCTTAGTTACCCCGATTCAAATGCTTAAAGTCATCAGTAGCATAGCCAATGGAGGATATCTGATTAGACCCTACTTGATAAAGAAAATAGTGAGCCCGAGAGGTGATCTTATCAAAGAATTTCAACCTCAAAAGATGGGAAGAGTTCCTCTTTCTTCGGCTACATTGAAGTTTTTAAGAAAATCCTTAAGAGGCGTGGTGCAGGAAGGAACAGGGTGGCGGGCAAAAAATAAAGTGGTGGAAGTCTCCGGGAAAACTGGTACGGCGGAGTTATCCGAAGACCAGAAACCTCATAACTGGTTCATAGGTTATGCTCCCTCCAGTCATCCGCGTCTGGCTATCGTGGTTTTGGTGGAAAATCGGGAAGAAGATATACAGATTGGGGCCCAGATTACCGGAAAAATTCTTTCCCAGATCTTCGAAAGACAAGGTCCAGAGTCCTAGGTCCGAAGTCGTAAGTTCTATGTTCGAGGCCCTATATCTGTAAAATATGCTTAATAGTAGCAGGAAAGTATTAATATTGAGAAGATTTGTATGAGTTTTTGCTGCCCGGCGAGGTGTTGGGCATAAGGCAGCCGCGTGATCTCGGCTCCATACGTTCCAGACTTTTAACTCTTCTCTGGACTTATATGTCGCCCATACGAGCTACAGGATAAACTCATAAGTAGAACTTATGCGGTAGCCATTGGAAAGACACCGAGCACATCTCAGCCTTAAGCTTTTTCCTGAGACTAAAGGAGACATCCTTGATATACAGCGACGGAGGGGGAAAGTCCCGAGATATTCTTGAGGTATCGGAATTTCAA
>JBHIEA010000044.1:0-11621 GCA_046760365.1 bacterium | reverse complement strand
TAGATGGATGAAGACAAAAGAGAAAGGAATTTTCGACAAAAAGACCAAAATAATAGCCAAGCCAAGTCCAAGGAAAGCTACTCTAAGGTCCCGCACAAGTACAATGCAGAGAATTAAAATAGAAATGGAGATTATCTTTACTCTTGGATCCCACGAATGCAGAGGCGATTTAAGATGAGCAAATTTATCAATCTCGGGTAGATGCATTCCTCTTTTTTATCCCCTTTTTGCTAACAAAATACAAAATGGTCCCCATGATGCCGAAGATGTAGCCAATCCCACCCATCACTTCAGTAAAGGATACTTCGCGCTGCTGCACTTTGGTCAGTTGTCGCGTAATCGGCTTTAATTTCTCATCAAGAGAGCCATCTATGATTCTCTTGATTTGGTCTAAATCGACTTGCGTGACGTCCTTGATTTTGAACTCTTTGGGTTCTGGTTCTGGCGGCTTCTGTGCCGCTATGATATCCGGTAGTTCATCTTGCGAGAGGATATATGAGTTTTTGTGGCCCATGCTGGCAAGAAGGACTATCTTCAAATCGTCTTTCTTGGGAGGCTTAAAATTAAATTGACCGTCCTTATTGGTCTTACCCTCCAGCAATTTGTTTCCTTGGCTATCGTAAACCTGGACTACCCCACCTTCTACCTTTTTTCCGTCAGGGAAATAACTTTCAGTGTATACCGTGTCGCCTTCCACATATGCAAAAATATTTACCTTATGAGCAAAGACAACGGAAGCTGTCATTATCACTAACAAAGTCAAAAAAAAGAAACTGATTAAGAGCCTATAGTAATTAAAAGCTCCCTTGGCTAAATCATTTTTTCTCATGGTAGCCCCTCTTTCCCAGATCCATTGTATAAAAAATGCATGTAAGCCTCATGGAAGATTTGTCCTTCGTAGTTTTTCTTTTCTCATCCCGCTTTCAGAGGTCTTCTAATTATTTCATATCTCTTGTTCTTACCCAATAAACGGCACCGATCTCAATGGGTTTGTCTTTCCCATCAGGCCCCTTCATTGTCCATGAGGCTTCATTCAGAGCGGCAAATCCCCACCATCCAGCTTTTGGCATAGCATAGGAGAACACGCCATTCTCATCGGCCTTGACCACCTGAGTGACATATGGATCGGCTGGAGGCTTTATTTTACCGTCTTTATTGCAATATTCCACCTCCACTTCCGCATAAGGCACTGGTTTTCCTTTAACCTTCACGACTCCGGTGAATAGATTGCCGGTCCATAGTCCATATGGTCTTGTTAGAGGTACAATCTCCGTCTCCAAAGCTACTTCGTCATCCCAACCTTTTTCCAACCCCAATGCGTTTACGCATACTTTGGTATAGTGGATAATGTAACAATCTTCCGCCGGCTCCCAGTACGGTTTGGGCTCAACATAAAACGTGTAGTCGCCAGGCCTCTTGATTTTATAAGTAGCTTGCCAATAGGTAAAATCTTTCGCCTGGAGAGCCCCTCTTCCCTTCTTCCGCTTGAGAGTCCCAAGTAAATCCACATTCTTACCGCCAATTCTTGCCCCAAACTTCTCTGGTTTTTCCATCTCCATGTAATCACCTTCCATTGGATGAATGAACTTCACTTCTAATGTTATGGTTTTATTGTCTTCTTGGGTGATGATATCGTCAGAAGGGATTATCACGCCAAAGTGGGCACTGGCGCGTGCTACCCAGCCCAAGACTAGACAGGTCATAACCATAGCCATTATGCTAATTTTTTTCATCTTACCCTGCTCCCTATAATTTGAAGTGTTTCAATATGCACATTAAACATTAGGGTAGTCATCTACATTCCGATCACCTCCCCTTTAGAATCTCCGGTTTTACCTTCATCAGAAATGAAGCAATGAAACCGGTCACGATCCCCTCGATGATCATCACGGGAATATGAGCTAGGGCTGCATATCTGGCTACTCCGACAAATTCACTCCCTGTAGTTATCAATGCCAATGCCAGGATGATCGTTCCCAAGAAAACCCCAGAACCACCAGCCAGAGCTCCAAAAATGAACTCATTCTTTTTGAAGTTAAATTTATTTCTTAGATCAAATAATTTATAGGCCACCAGAGCGGGAGTCCCCATGATGATGGCATTGATTCCAATGGTAGTGATTCCACCGTGCTGAAATAAAAAAGCTTGTAGAACCAGACCAACAAAAATTGATACAAAAGCAGCCGGTCCCAGAATTATTCCTACCAGTCCGTTCAGGATGAGATGGACACTGGTGGGGCCGAGAGGAACATGGATTAGAGAAGCCACGAAGAAAGCAGAGGTCATGACCGCTACCTTGGGCATGTCATCCACTCTTATCTTCTTGATGCTCGCCGCTATAATCCCGGCGGCAGCAGCATAGCCTGCCATCCAGACAGGCGCTGATAAAACACCATCTGAAATATGCATAATATTTCTTCCTAAAATATCTAGGATAGCTCTTTTCCCGTGGTGGTCATAGTTAGCTTCCCATGCTTTACCCCACGGGTGCCTATCAGTTTATTGGCAATAGTTTTAATTTTATCCACCATCCCTTTAACTACCAGAACCTCGAGGCAGTTATCTTCGTCCAAATGTAAGTGCATAGTGGAGATTATTAAGCTATGAAATTGGTGTTGAAGATCAGTTAGAGTGTCTGAAAGTCGTCGAGTATGATGATTATAAACAATGGTAATTGTGCCAATCATTTCTTTTTTCTCTACCTTCCAGTCCTGTTCCACCAGATGATCTCTGACTAAATCCCTGAGAGCCTCTGACCTACTAGTATATCCTTTTTTCAAAATCATCCCATCGAAGCTTTCCAAAAGATTTTTCTCCATGGAGACCCCGAATCTTACTATTTCTTTCACCAAACTCACCTCTGCAGCACTATTGTGTCACTATTTTAAAAATAATAACACAACTTAAGAAAAAGTCAAGTGTCCCATATTAATACAACATCCTGAATCTTCTTGATAGTACTCAGGAAATTCCTAAGCACTCAGAAGATTTATACGCGTATCGAGGGACTTTCCCCGGAGGAGCTCTAGATACTTTTGCTGCCCGGCGAGGTGTTTTCCATAAGGCAGCCGCGTGATCTCGGGTCTATGAGCTCTAACGCATAAGTTCTTCTTGAGGCTTCTCATGTATCATGAAGGCCCCCAGCGGACAAATCTACCGAGCCACAGTATACAGACAAGAGTAGAACTCAGCGGTAGCCATTGGAAAGACACCGAGCACAGGGCAGCCTTACGCTCTTTGCAGAGAGCGAAGGATCCATCGTTGATATACAGCGACGAAGGGGAAGAGTCCCGAGATATTCTTGACTTTGTTCTGCTACTCCATTATAATAGTATTGAGTGTCTTGAAGCATCGGAATTTGAAAAAGAGGTGGTAATCAAAACAAAAATTATAGCTTTTTATTGCAGAGGTTCTGCTCGAGAATGATTTCTTTTAAATACATGGGAGGCAGAGAAGGGTGCTACAATTAGTACTAGTATTGATCGTCATCATCATCCTTTTTGTTTATCTCAAAACTAAGACCCAAAAACCACCTTTGGGTGGGGAAATAAACACTAGGGTCGAATCCTTTAGAAAGGAAATAGCCAGATTTCTAAAAGAGCTAAAGGAGAGAGCTACCAAGACCAAGATAAGAAGGCTGGAAATAGAGATAGGCAGGTTTAAAAAGGTAAAACAGCTTGATACAATTTTAGAAAAAGCTGAGCAGGAAAAGGATCCCAAGAGGGCTATTGACTATTACCTGGAAGCTTTTTCTTTTATCACCAGAAATAATTTCGAACTGGAGAGAAAGGACGAAATCAAGGACAAAATAAGAGATCTTCAAGCCAGAATAGAGCCAGGCATTCCCTCCGATAGAAACTAATCAGATTTAGGACTTCTTGCCAAGCTCATCCCTCACCATCTTAAGGTCGCCCAGAAAGGTCTTCTTCCAGGCAGGCTTATAGATACAGGCTGCCGGATGATAAGTGGGGAGCAAGGTTATATTGTTTTTGTACCACTGAGGCTTTCCCCTTAGATGAGTAATGCCTTGGCTGGTGTCCAGGAGGACCTGGGCCGCGAATTTACCCAGAGTACAGATGATTCGGGGACCAATAATTTCAATCTGGCGCTCTAAATAAGGAAAACAGGCCCGGATTTCCTCTGGCAGGGGATCTCTATTACCCGGCGGGCGGCATTTTAGAATATTACCAATATAGACCTCCTCTCTTGAGAGTCCGACTTGAGAGAGACCTTCTGTGAGGAGCTTTCCGGCGGCTCCCACAAAGGGCTTTCCCTGCAGATCTTCCTCTCTCCCAGGAGCCTCTCCTACCAGCATTAACTCCGCTTCAGGATTTCCCGCACCAAAAACTAGATGAATCCGGTACCCATGAAGGGAACAACTTTGACAATTTTGCATAGAACGACAAAGATCCTCCAACAACACCCGGGAGTCTTTTTCTTCTGGCTTATCTTTTCTTACCTCTGGTTCTCTTTTCATCCCCCTTCTTTCCTCTAAGTATCTGCGGAAGGATTTAACCACCTCAAGATAGTCCTGATAAAGTTGGCCTTGGCTCATTTTTTTTAATCCTCAACAATCTCCCACGAATAGCTAATCTCCGCTGTTTCCCCCAGCATAGCACTAACCGAGCAATACTTATTTTGAGATTTCTCGATTGCCCATTTTACATCCTCATCTTTTAAACCTTTGCCCCGGAAAATGTACTTTATATGAACATCGGTAAACACTCGGGGATACTCCTTGGCCTGTTCTGCCTCCAGTCGCAACTCCAGATTTTGCAGAGGAGCTCGTCTTTTGCCTAGAAGAGAGATAACATCCATGCCGGTACACCCTCCCAGAGCTATAAGAACAAGTTCCATGGGACGGGTACCTGCCTCAGCTCCCTTGAGAGCCTTGATACTATCCATTGGTACCCAGTGATTTGAATCTGCCTTACCTATGAGACTAAGTCCATTTATCTGCTTTATTTCCGCCTTCATCCGGCCCTCCGATCAATTATTTTCTCTACCAAAAGTCAACGGATAAAAAGGGCTGCCATGGCTGGCAGCCCCAAAATCAAGATTTATTCAATCTTGATTTCCTTCCTCTTCTCTTTCTCCTCCTCGGTTTTGGGAAGAGTAATCTCCAGGACACCGTCCTTGTACTTAGCCTTTACCTGGTCAGGTTTTACTCTCACCGGGAGAGGAAGAGTTCTCTGCCAGGACCGGTACGAGCGTTCACAGCGGTAGTAATTTTCCTCTTTCTCTTCTTTTTCCCTTTCTACTTTTCCGGAGATGCTTACCTCACCCTCAGTGACATTTACCTTGATATCCTCCTTCTTAACCCCGGGGATTTCTGCTCTCACCACCAGCTCATTCTTCTTATCAATTAAATCTGTGGGGGGTACACCTATCAATTCTTCAGCTCTTTCTGCAGGAACAGTGGGTCTCTCACCACCCGGCAGGGCCCTCCTCGCCCATGGTCTACCCGACCATAACTCATCAAACATTCTCCCAATCTCCCTCTCCAAACGGGATAGCTCACGGAATGGATCCCATCGTGCCATTTCTTATCACCTCCTCGAAATTCTCTTGTCAAAAACTCATTTTTTTCTTTCATATCTACTGATTTCTTCCAGTTACCCGTGTTTCCTCAAAAGGAACCTTTATCCTTCCAAATGGCGTATTCCGGCAGGCAATTCCCCTTATTTTCCAATTAATAATGGTCCCCTTTGCCAAATCACCCCTAAAAACCTCATCTGCGCTAGAGTAATTTAATACGAAAGATGAAGAGGCCATACTATTACTGTATGCCGGAACACTAATTGCCTTGTTAATTTTGCCCTCCCCTAGATAAGTATCATTTCCATAGATTGTATAATCTAATTGGTCTAAAGTTGCTGCTATTCCACTAGGATTACGGATGTTAAAGACAATCTCTAAATTGGCGCCGGTTAGCCCTACACCGGTAACTCTGACATCAGCAATACTTACGTTAAAGCTCTTCAGGGCTTTAACTCTTTGATTCTCACGAAGAAGATAAAAACTGCCCATCACCACTATGATAACAACTATGAGAATAGCAATCCAGCTACCTCTCTTGAAACGCATGTTATCCTTCTCTTACTGTTACGACTCTCTCAGATAAGAATTTCAGGTCAAATTATGGCTCGAGCTTTAGGCAAAAAGCTCTTCCAATTTTTTTCTTTTCTCTGAATTGTCAAGATCGGTAAAAGAGACTATCCCGGTACCTAATAAAGAAGGAGCTACTAGAGCCTTGACTATACTGTCTTTGAATCTACCAACCTGAAGGGAAATATCCAGTGATTGATCTAGCCCATACTCATCCTCTCTTAAGAAGTCAAAAAAATCTCGGCTCTTTTTTCCCTGAATGGTATTGACTGACTCTTCTAATGACATAAACCCGGCCATATCTCTTTGCGGCAGACCCTTTATTAATAGGACCTTCTCAAGGCTGTCCAGATCCAGAAGATGGGTGAGGTATTTCAAAGAATCAATTTTCCCCTCGGCCATCAACTTCAAGGCCACTCCTAGATGATAAGGTAGGGCACCGCTGGTACCTCCTATTAAAGGACCATTGTAATGAATCTCATTAGTGGGAACTTGGACCAGTTTATCGGGTATTCCTCCAAAGAGGCTGATAAATCCACCTTTTCTAACTATGCTCAGCGCCTGTCTTTGCGCCTTAGCTGTGCTACAGGCGGTGATGACAACATCAGCTTTTCTACCATGGGTTAAATCAAGTACCTGCTTCTCTAAAATCCCCTCTTTAGAGTCATCCAGGTAATAGTCAGCCACTTTCATGGCCTGAGCTAGTTTTAATTTATAGGCAGAACGCTGGGCTATCACCACCATTTTTGCTCCCGAAATCTTAGCCAGTCCAGCGTGCATACAACCCAGAGGTCCACCACCGATAACCACCACTACATCACCTGGATGAATCCCCTTTATGGTAGCGTATTCACCCTTATTTTTTATCCAGGGCCCATAACGAACCACTTTCTTCTGAGCGTGGATGGCGCAGGCCCATGGCTCTGCCAGAGCTGCTGCCCAGAAGGAAACGTTATCTGGTATAAAATAGATGGCAGGAATCCTCTTTTTTAAAATCACCCCTGGAACCAGCATATATTCGGCAAATCCACCATGATAATTAAAACCTACGTCCTCTCTGTTCTCACATGCCTCCGGTCGGTGATCTCTACAACTCTGGCACTTCTCGCAGGCAATCACCGGGGCGACTACTACCCTATCACCTTCTCGATACTGCCTTTTTTCTACCTCCAGCCCTGTATCTACCTCAAATTTCCATACCTCGGAACCAACCTCAACCACGGTACCTGCCAGCTCATGTCCAGGAATAATGGGATAGGATTTTATAAGCTGGTGTCCCTTAAAATATTTTTTAACATCAGTTCCACAGACCGCACAGACAGCCACTTTAATTAAAATATCGCTCTTTCTACACTTCGGTCTGGGGATAGCTTTCACCTTGAAATGTTGGGGGAAATCTCTGGGATCATTTAACAACGCGGCATACATTTTTTTCTCTAAGATATAGCGACAAGGTTAGCCAATCTCTTCAGGGCTTTTAGTTTCTCACTTCTTCCAATTTTTGCCTCTGCTACAGCCCGTTTAAGAACCGATATGGTCCTATCATACTCTTCTCGATTAACCGGGTAGGGGTAACCATCTTTTCCTCCATGGGCAAAACTATAGGTAGCCGGATCACGGAAACTAAGTCTAGCCCCATAAACAAGGTCCGAGACCAAGGCCAGAGCTCTGATAGTTTTAGGCCCAACTCCTTTCAGGGCCAGAAGTTCCTCAAAGTTGTGGGGCTTGCTTTCGCAGGTCTTATTGAGGATCTTTTCCAGAGCCTTCGGTCTCAAATCTAGAGCCAGGGGGCGGTGCACAGGGGAAAGCTCCAGGTGCTTTATTTTTGTCAATTCTTTGATCAGGCGGTCCGGGGGTTCCTGAGACAGAAAAGTCGAAGTAGCCCTTGCTTCTTCACTTTCCCTGGCCACCATGTTGAGTCCTTTTCTTCTTTCATCACAGCATATGGCAGCATGAGGTTCACAAACGAAACTTTTGATCTTGTCACCCTGCCAGTGATACCTTCTGGCAAACCTGGTAATTTCATTCATTCCCTGCTGAATGACCACCCAGAATCCTCTCTTGGTAAAAATAAAAGAATGATGATAAAGTTGAAATCCATCCTGTAGACCAGCACTGTCTATCTTAGCGGCCATCCGGGAGGCATAGATTAGCCGATGAGAATCACTGGAGATATGCTCACCAAACTCCTCAATTTCCAAGGGGGTACGGCGAGAAGTTCTTCCTTTTCCACCGGCAACAAAAATTCCTAGCTCTTTTTCTAATCCCTTTACCCCTTCTTTTAGTGCCGCACAGACAGTGGTGGTAAGGCCGGAACTATGCCAATCAAAACCCAAGGTACAGCCAAAAGCCTGGAACCAGAAGGGATCGGATAGCTTCCTTAACATTTCCTCGGCGCCAAACTCATCCACAATGTTGATAGTAATCTCCCTGGCCAGCTCTTTCATTCGGGAAAAGAGCCAGGAAGGAGACTTTCCATAGTGCAGCGGCAGGTCAGCCACCCCGGTCTTTCTCATTACTGTCCCCATCTCCTAAAGAATTTAATTCCACCCACTTCCATATTTTTATCATAATAGAGAAAGCACAGAAAGTCAAGTCCATTCACGGTCTTGGTAATTTATATTTAGTTAAAAAGTTTGGATAAATGCCGAGATGGCAGTGTTGAACCTCAGACCTAGTGCATTTACACTCTCAGGAAAAGGGGAAAGCCACAAATTAATTGCCGGGTGTACTCCCCCTAATGCGCTTGACTGCCTACTTTTTTGTTATATAATTATGAAAGATTGACAAGAAGTATCTCCGGGGCGTGGCGCAGTTTGGCAAGCGCGCTTGCTTTGGGAGCAAGAGGTCGTGAGTTCAAATCTCACCGCCCCGACTGCGCCTGTAGCTCAGATGGACAGAGCAACGGACTTCTAATCCGTGGGTCAGGGGTTCGAATCCTCTCAGGCGCGCCAAACAACTACGACTGCACGGAGTCGATGGTCACTCAGGAATTCCTACCGGGCTAGCTCAGTTAGTAAAGCATCAGTCTTCCTCGTCGTGCCCCGGGGTTCCCATCGGTTTCGGGGTACTTTTATTTCAATGGCAGAGGCCCTCAAGCCATTTTATGTAACCCAACTTCTTCGCCTTCCCAAACCCCCTTCCAATCGACCTTCCATCATTTTCGGGTCTCGCCAGATATGTTATGTTACCTAAAATCGTGGCAGGCTCTCAAAACCTCACTAGACAAGCCTTTTCAAACTTGCGTGTTTTAGCTGAGTGAGGTGTACTTTAGGCCCTTCTGAAACTGCCATCGATTCAGACAAATTTTTCTCGGATGGTACGGTTCTTACGTTTGGCAAGGAAAGCCTTACCTTATCGGCTATTGGATTGGGCACGTCAGCAATGGAAGGACGAGTTAGAAATACCAAAATAGTCGAGCACCAGAGGTGATAAAGTCTGGGTCCATATCTTTAAGAGAGGGGGTTGCTGAGTCATCGTAGGCATCCAGAATGAGAGATAGAGGACCAACACCTATTTCCGTTCCTGCCTGAGGAACGTTAAGTAAGGTCGCTCCATTCCGGTTCTTCTGAGGTCAATTTCAGGGTTGGGGGAAGGAGAGTTTCAATTTACGATAGGCCTCCGGAGAGGGACTGGGCACTTCTATTAAAGAGATAATTGGAGTAGATGAAAGATTTTTTAATTGCTGGTCTTTCAGCCACATTTTTCGAAACAGCACTCCGAGTCCTAAAAAACTCCCTCCTACTTCCTCGGTCATATCTTTAATGGCCCTAGCAGTTCGTCCTCTCCGTAATACATCGTCTAGCATCAGAATATTCCTCCCGGCTAGAAAATTTTTCGGGGCACTAATGACCTGGACTCTGTCCCCATGGGAGGGGCTTTTGATATCACGAGAAAGATCGAACATTGGCCTCTCCTCTTTCTCGGTTTTCCGGAAGGTCAAGCCGTGAAGTCCTGGTTTACCGAGACCAAGGCTCTGAGCTATTGGTACTCCCAGAGCCACCAAGGCATTTCCTGCAGCTTCACAGGTTACTAGGACATCAACATCTCTTAAGCCCCTATTGTAAAATTCTTTTAAAACTAAGGCTACTGCTCCCGCCAGAAGATAACTATCAAGTCTTACCACAATACCATCATTGATATCCAGCCATCCTTCCCGGGGCATAAAGGTCCGTTCAAGAACTTCCTTTTTTATCTCTTCTTTTCCTTTAATGGGAATTTCAATTTTCACTTTTTCCACTTCTTCTTAAAGATAGAATCTACAGAAACCAAATAGAAATAAATCCTAACTCCTTGGATTAAAAGCAAATAAGAAACTTTTTTCGACTACCTGGGAATCTCTCCCACTACATTTTCAACAAACCAGTCCATCATCCATAATTCATCATGGGTTCCCCTACGTCCCGCTTCTATTCTTATCTTACCCTCTTGATCCTTAATCGGACCAGTAAAGGGGTCAAACAAGACGGTCTCTTCACTCATCTGTTCCAACCTTGCCATTACCAAATCGTAGATGCTTATCTTGCCGAGCACGGGGTCAATTAGCTTCTTTTCTTTAAGGGATGCCTCAAACTTGGGATTGATTGGGACTCCGAACTCTCCTCCCAGCTCACATGCTCCCTCCTTTAGCATCCACCAATAATCTTGGTTCTCTAAGTTGGTATTGGTATAGGCGCCGGCATAGATCTTGGCCAGAATATCCTCGTAGATGACCTCCCAGTGTACCAACTGGCCGCTTACACACGAATCTGGCCCAAATTTTTGCATTGGACTGTAATGACTAAAGGTGTAAACTGGCTGGCCCTTTTCCATATATTCCTGGCCGACCTCAACCACTGTCGGAGAGTCTTCGGTGAAGGCAAGAACATCACAGCCCTCTGCGATCAAAGCTTCAGCTGCCATTCTAGCTTTAGCTGGATCATACCAAGCAAAGAGCCAACGAACGTCCACCGTGGCTTTAGGATTTACCTCCCTCACCCCCAAAGCGAAAGCATTAATGTGGCGAACTACCTCAGGAATGGGATGAGCAGCCACATAACCGACCTTCTGAGTTTTAGTAAGAGCTCCCGCCATGAGTCCATTCAAATAGTAAAGCTGGTGAAATTCAGAAAAGTAGGTGCCAACATTGGGCGTTCTTTTGTAGCCCGAACAGTGGAAAAGTATCTTATCAGGATGCTTCTTTGCGGCCTCGATAGTGGCATCCATGAATCCGAAAGAAGTGGTGAAGACCACATCTGCCTTTTCTTCGACGATGAACCTCTCAATGTAGCGATAAGCATCGGCTTCTGCTACTGCCTCCGCGTAGACAGTCTTGAGCCACGGGAATCTCTCATCAACGTATCGCCGAGCTACATCATGGGCATGGCTCCAGCCATAATCTCCCACTGGCCCGACATAGATAAAAGCCGCTTTTAACTTACCCTCCTCTGCCTGGCAAACACGGTAGCTGGCCCCTGTACAAAGGAGAACCACCCCGGCCATCAGACCTACCAACCCTACTAAACACTTTCGAC
>JBHIEA010000043.1:0-11755 GCA_046760365.1 bacterium | reverse complement strand
GAGGAAGAGGACCTTCCTCATGACCCAGAACTGCTCCCAGTTCAGCCTCAACTGGTACGCCCTTTTGGTGAGAAAGCTCCACTACTTTTCGGCTAGCGGCAATGTTTTCCTCTAAAGGGAGTCTGGAGCCGTCAATCATCACCGAGTCATACTTTAGGTCTAGGGCAGAACGTATCAAAGATTCCCAATCTACTCGCCTCCCGTCCTCATCGATTACCGGAATATGATCCAGATGAAGACGACTGAATCTTCTATCAGCCAGAGAATAATACTCTTCGGCAACTCTTTGAAAACTCTCGGCTCCGAATTTCTCTACATCGGGACGGGCAACTTCTACCAGCCCAAAAGTAGAGGTAGCCTTCAAGGTATCCACTATGGGCCTGACCATGGGAATGTAGGCAACATTGAAGGCAGGAATAAGAATTCTCTTTTGGCAGGCGTTCCTCAGGATCTCAGCCACCGGGGTCTTTTCCGTAATCATTAGGGTCCACTTCTTCAAGCTCTAGATGTAAAATTCAGCGTCAGTGTATCATAGGTGGGGAGAGATTGTCAAATTGTAGGAGGAGAGAAATCTCGGGAAGAACAAAAATACACCGCCTTTAGATTCTGTCTTTTTATTATTTTGAAACCGGGGGAGGTTTTACCCTCCCCCTTCATCTATGTAAAAGGAGAGAAGGTGAAGTCTTCCTTCCCTCGTCGGCTTTTTGGTTATCGCCAACAGCCACGCATAGGCCCTCTGCGGTCCATAGTTTTGCCCAATCCCTGACCGAAACCCAATCCGGGGAGCTTCTGTAGCTGTTCCTTGGTGAGAAGGCTTTTTAACTTCAACCTGAATTCAAGGACCTTCTTCTGGATTTCAGCCTGAATGGGAGCCATCTCATCCACCAAGGCATAGGCTCTGGTCAGATTAGGAGATTCCTCCAGGAGGAGTTTCTGGATCTCCAGCCTCTTTCTGGTAAGCTCCGTTCGTAGCTCTAAGGTCTCCTCTTTAAAGGTGAGCCTTAGATTAGCTATCTTTTCTTTCTGCTCTGCAGTTAAGTTTAATCTGCCTGCCAGATCGAAGGTATGTTCTCTCCACCGGGCCTTGGCAGCGAATCTTCGGCCTTGGAAACCAGGGGCTTTAGTTCCCCGGCCCTGAGCCGCAGCACTAACAACCAATCCCGCTACCACTAAACCCGCTAGCATCAAAGCTAGCCATTTCTTTCTCATCACTAACCTCCTTTGAAGATCTGTTTTGAGAGTTAAAATCTTCCTCTTTTAGGTCTCATCCATGGCCTTCCGGTGTTCCTCTTCCATGGCCTTCCAGGATGTAGTCTTTTTCTTATAAGGGAGAAAAACTTAGCCTGCTGTTCTGGAGTCAATAGAGGTCTTATCTCTTCTAGATGATTTATCGCCTCTCTTTGAAGTTGTGCCTGCAGGGAGGAAATTTCACTTACTTTAGTTCTAATTTTCTCCTGATTTTGAGGAGACTGTCCCAAAATCTGACTTAATTCAGATCGTTTTTGATCAAGCTCAGTTCTTATCTTCTCCACCCTGGCGTAAAATGATCGATCTAAGGATTCTATTTTGTTTTTTTGAGATTCAGATAGAGAAAGATAACGGGAGATAAAATCGGTAGGGGATGATGGTAAATCTTCCTTCTTTAATAATCTAGGAATGAACAGGCCTGAGGCAACGCCAGCAGCAAAGACAACTACCAAAATGATGATTATCTTTTTTCTCATCCGTTTTCTACCTCTGGTGCAGTAGCTAAGTTAAAGTAAATCTCAGGAAGGGAACCGGGAGAAAGATCTTGAAAGCTATCTAATCCGATTGAGGTAAAATATCTTTCTTCTTCTAAGGCAACACTTTGAGAGGATATGATCTTCTCCACAGAGCTCCCTACCACAATCCCTATAATCAGAGCGGCAGCTACTGCCGTCGGCAAGAGGAGGTGAGCTAGCCGTCCAAAAAGGGCTTGGGGCAAAAGCTTTTTTTCTTCTGCAGAATGAATTCTCCCCCAGAGATTAGCTTCAAAATCCTCCGACGGCTTCAGGCGTTGCTGATCTTTAAGAAGACACAAGCTCTTACTCAATAAATCTACCTCTTTCTTACATTCCCGACATTTCGTGAGATGCTCTTTTGTTGAAAGATTTTGCTTTTCCTCGAGCTCCCCGTCTAAGTAAGCTACCAATTTTCGTCTTATTCTCTTGCACTTCATTTTACTGTCCATTAATATAAACCCAGAATTTACTAAAAACCCCCGCTGCTTTCCCTAGTTAAGTAAGACTTGAGCTTTTCTTTTAGATTTGTTCTTGCCCAATAGAGGCACCGTTCCACGCTCTTCACCGAACAACCTAAGACTGCCGAGATCTCTATATAAGAAAGTCCTTCATGTATTTGAAGAACAGCAGCCATCCTTTGCTTGGCTGGTAACGAATCAATCGCCTTTCTTATTAGAGTATCTCTTTCTCTTTTTTCCAAAATCTCCTGAGGTGAAGGAGCAGAATCGGCAATTCTCTCGACGAGCTCCTCCTCTTTTCCTTCCCTTATTGAAATAGGTTCACTCAACGAGATAGTCTGAAACTTGGCCTTTTTCCTTATTTCGTTAAGGCAAAGATTGGTAGTGATCTTGTATAGCCAGGTGGTAAATTTTGCCTTTGCCTTATAGCTTTTTGCTGCCTGATATACTCTTAAGAAGACCTCCAGGGCTAAATCTTCTGCCTCGTTTCGGTCCCCGATAAACTAATAGATGATATTGATAATACGTTCTTTGTACTTTTTTACCAGTTTTTCAAAGGAGGATATATCACCATTTTGAAATGCAAGCATTAAACTGACATCAGAATCCGGCATCCGTCTCTCTTTTTTATTAACCCAGATTTTCTGGGAAAAATCCCCTTTTTTAATAAGAATGGCAGAATCAGGCCTCTTTTGTAAACTCAGTCGCATTTGCTATATATCTTCGCCAAAGAAAGCAAAGCCAAAAGAAAAATCGGGGGGAGGTTTTACCCTCCCCCTTCATCTATGTAAAAAGGAGAGAAGATGAAGTTTCCCTCCCTTGGTGGCTTTTTGGTTATCGCTAAAGGCCACCACCTACTATAGGCCCTCTGCGGACCATAGGTCTAACAGTCCTCAACCTAAAGCTAATCCAGGGAGCTTCTTCAGCTGCTACCTCTTGAGAAGACTTTTAAGGGTAAACCTTTTTTACCCATTAGTTTACTCATTAGACTACTAAAGGACAGAAATGTTCCATCACGGTTTTCTATTTTCCCCTTCAGGATAATGCGTTAAACATCCACTAAATAGCTTGTGATGAAGTGATATTGGAGTGAACCTCTAAAATTGGACAAAACAGGTTAGGACAGTAAATGTCCGAATGGCTAGTGAGTAGCTAGCAGACTCGATTCACTTGGCTACATCCGAGTCCCAGAAAGAATGTACTTTTGAGCTGGCTCTGGAGCTCTCATGAAGCAAAAAAGCATCGATGCGACCAGTCTCTTTACACTTTCTGTATGTAGCAGGTATGGTGTGTTTATGGTTTATCTGTAAGCGACAGGCTCAGAAATTGTCTTCTAAGGTAACTTTAGTAAAAGGGACTGCGTTCAGTGCACATAATTTTTGTAGCCGAGGCATAACCAATTTTTTTCCGAAGTTTAAGCTTTGAAGTCTTGTCTGGTACTTGCTATTTAATCGCTCCCCGTGTCAATCCCGAGATAATAGCTCGTTGGAAGAGAAGCACTAGAATTATCACGGGGATGACCATCGTAACTCCTAAAGCGCTGATCAATTCCCATGGCCGCCCATACGGATATCTAGCTTGGTATACTTCTGTGATGCTTACACTGAGTGTTTTTGCTCTGGCAGTAGAAGTGAAAACCAACGGATATATGAGCTCGTTCCATGTAGTAACAAAGTTAAGTATCATCATCGTAGCAACTGCAGGTATTATTACAGGGATGACTACGTACCACATTACCTGGGGCAAAGTTGCGCCATCAATGATCGCAGCTTCCTCTATCTCAACCGGTATCTGTTTGATAAAAGAAATCAGCACCCAAATTGTAAAGGGCACTAAAACGCTGCTCATAACTAAAGTCAAGCCCTGAACCGTGTTGATTAAGTAAAGGTTTCTCAATATCTGGAATAGGGGAATCACGGTAACCATTAGTGGTAAAGCCATGGACAATAGGAGCCCAAATAGAAGCAAATTACTACCTGGGACCGGGATCCGGGCAAAGCCATACGCTGCTAGAAAGCTAACCAACACAGACAGCAAGCTTGAACTCACTGCGAAAATAAGTGAGTTTCGCAGATAATTACCAAAGGGGAGCTCTTGTGTAAGGGTTATAAAGTTCTTGAGAGTTGGCTGTTTAGGAAAGTAATTAGGGGGTACGCTATATAGCAACTCAGTCGGTGTTACGGCCGTTGTAAACAGCCAGTAGAAAGGGATTAGTGCTATCGCCAAAAACAGAATTAAGCTCAAATAAATCCCAACAGGGACTAATCCTCGACGATTAGACACAAACATTTCTTACTCTACTCCTGGTAATTGCCGCAGTGCTGGAAGCTCAAAGAAAACCGCTGTAAACTATATAGTCACCTCATATCGTCTAAATAAATAAAGACCTAATACTCCAACAGCTGCAACTATCAAGATTAACAGCACACTTAACGCTGAGGCTGTACCCCAGTCGAACCAAAGCATGCCCCTCTGGAAAATCCTGTAGGCAATCAGTGTGGTAGCTACACCTGGGCCACCTTGGGTCATTCCATAAATCAAATCAAAACTGGCAAGCTGCCATATTACAAAAAACAGCCCCAGGGTGATAACGAGAGGAGTACTGAGGGGAATGGTAATATAGCGAAGCCTCTGAAAAGAAGTTGCACCATCAATTTTAGCAGCTTCGTAGAACTCAGCTGGAATACTCTGTAGTCCAGCCAAAAGTACAACCGCCATAAAAGGTGTGTTTTTCCAGACATTGACCAATATTACAGAAAGCTGAGCGAGTGTAGGGGATATCAGTAATTCCGGTCGCCACCCAAAGATCCGATAAATCCAATCAATAACTAGTCCATACTCGGAATCAAGCAACCATCGGAACCCCAAAGCTGCTACGATGGTTGGTATGGCCCACGGAATGAGGTTGACAGTTCGTGCAATCTTTCTTCCTCTGAACCAGGTGTTCAGTAAGTTGGCAATACCCATCCCCAAAATAAGCTCTAGCACTGTTGAAGCAGCAATAAACACTAGGGTAAAGTACAGGATGGTCCCTATAGCTGGCTCAACGGCTAGCTTCCAGAAGTTCTGCAAACCCACAAACCGATTAATCTGCGAGAGTAGATCAACTTTAAGAAAGCTTAGATATACTGTCTGTACTACGGGATAAACTGCGGTAAACAAACGCAACAGCAACGCTGGACCAACTAAAAGAAAAAAGATAAGGTAACGCCTACCCACCCTTGAGGACCAACTTGCGTGTCTAATCTTTGGAACCTTTTCTGTCAATTTGCTTTTTATCGGTGATCTCATACTCTCAACAAATCTTTCCTTTTGGAGGCGGGACAATTATGAACTCTGTTTTATGGTGACGTCCAGTTCCCAACCTCCCCAGATGAAGCAACTACTTTGGGCTCCTAGCGTTATGACACGGACCCATCATAAAAAATTGCCGCTGGATGCCCCATCTCCAAGGGATGGGGCATCCGGTACAATTTTTTTTCGTGATTGTACCCTCTCCTTCATACTGGCTCTTAACTGGAGCTCACACAGCCTTTATTTGCTCTTTCCCTCGTTTTATTACCTCGTCTAGACTTATCTGGTTCGTTAGGTACGCAGAGACCAGATCCTCAACTATAGTTTTAGCCTCCATAAATTTCGGATGAAATGGACGCGCACCTATAACGCCTGCTTTAGAATACATCCGGAGGTAACGAGCCATTCCTTCATCTCCTACAGCCTTCAGGACCGAGTAACGTGCATTTAGCCACCATGTATTCATTACTGCGAGCTTGGGAGCATTTTCTATAGAGGTCATAAACTTCACAAATTCTTTGGCAACCTCCGTGTTAGACGCAGCTTTGGGGATCACCCACCCCCAGGCCGCGGCCCAGGTTTTCCCATTATCTGGTCCCTTGGGGGGTAGGGCAATGGCTGCTTTGTCTGGTTCAAACCACTCAGGATCGCTGCGGGAAACATCATAGAAGTAAGGCCTTTGACGCATCATGGCCACCCGATCTTGCATATAGTCTCGATTAAGCGCATCGTAATTCTTGTTCAGAGCTGCCACAGGGAAGACTTTATGCTTATGTATCATGTCGTGAATGAATTGGATCGCAACGCGCAATGGTTCACCAAATTCATAGGGAGAGCCGCCCGCTTGACTAGTTAGGTAAGCTACATATACCCCCAAAAAAGCGCCCTTAGCGAGTCCATCTTCAACACCCCACATATCGCCTCTGGTTAGTTTCTTACCGACCTCTACCATTTCATCCCAGGTTGCCGGTGGCGTAAGACCCATTTGATCAAACAAATCCTTGCGATACCAAAAGTACTGAGCTTCGTAGTTATGAGGTATCCGGAAGAGAGTTCCTTTATATCTATACCAGACATCTACCATCTCAAGCATGCCTGGGGGCCAGTCTCTCCAGAACGCTTCATCAAACAGTGGATCTAGGTTTTCCAGCCAGCCAGTCCTAGAAAAAGTGGCAGCTGCCTCATCCTCAATGTCAATGACATCATATGGACTTGTGCCTGCCATAATAGCACTGGTCATTTGAGAGATAAACTCAGGCGGAGCTCCAGGCCTGGTTACTACTTCAACTTCGATACCCGTTTTTTCCGTGAACTTGAGCTCTTCAATTGCTTGCTTCAGGGGATCAACCGCCCATCCACCGACACCCACCGTTATTTTCTCTGATGCAGCCAAACTATTGAATCCCATACCAACCAACAGAGTACTTAGACCCAACAAGAATACCAGCATCAAATACTTATTTTTTAACAACATAATATCCCTCCTTTTCAATCTGGTTCATTTTTCTGCGGAAAGCTCCTAAAAAAGAGACTAATCTTTCAACACCCCTCTCTTTGAAAAGCTTTCCTTTTATTCCACCTTATGGCCTATTTATTTTCTTATCTCTCACCCCCCTCCTGGCCATATTTTTAGCTTTTCCCTTGTCAAAGATCCAACTTCATTGCTAATTCTAACACCATTTTTCTTTCTGTCAGTCGCTACTTTCTAAGATCTTCTACCCTCCCGGAGAGGATCAAAACTCCTTTTTAGCAGAACAGGAATGCCTAAAAAACATAAAGGTCTCAGAGAGACCAAGTTTAGCAATTCATCGCCCACGCAAAGCCAAGCCCTTCTTGCCAAACTCGTCTAAAGGCTTTTTAACCTCCACCAGAATTCGATAGCTTTTTTGGCATTTCAGCTCTAATGGGACCACTTCATCCAGCAGGACACAAACTTTGGTCAGATGGGTTAATCTACTTATTAGACCGAGAAGTGAAAAAAATGTTTCTTGGTAGTATGACGTCTCTGGTTGGCATAAGTCCATCCGAGGTGGAACCTAATTTGCGAATCGAGCCTTGACAGAGAGCCCAAATCTCCTAAAATAGTGGAGGATTGCAAAATGTGGGCTAATTTAATAAAAGAAATAGGCGAGCTTCCCAAAGCTAGAGTTTACAAAAACTCTACCGAGGTTTGCCGACTGAGGGGGGCTCCTCTCACCATCTGGGATGTTATCATGGCGGCCATTATCTCCGGGCTAAATATCCTGGTGGTGGGAGAAAAAGGAGAGGGAAAGACTCAGCTTGCCGTGGATGTTAACAGCAGTCTTTTTGGAGGAAGAGGCACCTTTATCAGGGCTCATCCTGATCTTAAAACCAGAGATATTTATACTTCTCTCAACCTGGAAACGTTGGCCTCTGGTAAGGGAGATACTCACCAGGCTCTGGAATTAGCCGAATCGATTAAAAATCCCTTAACCATCCTTGATGAAATAAATCGTGTCCCTCAGATTACCCAAAATCAAGCTCTGAGTATTCTCGATGGGTACATCAGTCTCGCAGAGAAAAGTGGTCGGTTCTTCTTCGGAATCGACGGATATCACATTGGACTGGCCACGGCAAATTTAACTAAAGGCTATGGAGGAACTTTTCCCTTTGATCCGGCCTATTTAGATAGATCCCACCTCATTTTAAATGTAGACAACTTTCCTCCCGGAACTAGAGATTTAATAGAAATTCAGCAGCAGGATACCACTCCCCGGGTCATATTACCTGAGCCTGAGGACTTCACCGATAAAATCATCCACATATGGCAGCAAATGAAAAACGCCAAACTTTCCCTTGACGGCCTCATCGCTGATTTATACCTCAAAAGAAATCTTGACTACTGTGAGAGGTCACCTACGGGGAGAAAAAGTACGGTGAGAGATGATATTCCTGCTATGTGTCAGGGATGTTTATCTGAAGGAAAGGTCACCGGCATAGGGGACGTTTGTGCCTATGTTGTTCCTGCTACCACCAGATCTTTCAAGGCTTTTAGAGCCTTGGCTTTTGGGCTTACCACCGTTTCTCAGGCCAAATCGGAAATCTCTGCTAATGAACCTCCCGGGTACCTAGAAATTCTCCAAGCCTTTAGACTTACCGCACCTTATTCCGGGATCTTTGATTCATCCTGGGTAAAAAGACAGCATCATGGTAATCCCTATCTTGCCTCTGATTTTCTCTACCGCAAACTAAAGTCCGAGCTAGAAGAAAAAGCTGATTATATAAAGAAAGGGTTTTACGATGCCTTATCCGGAACTCTTACTTCTGAAGAAATGAAAATATTAGGGGAAGAATGGAGATGGCTCGAGGAGATACTAACTGAAATTAATAAAGTTAGCCGAAATAGCTCAAAACCTTTGGTAGAGGAAATCAAAGAGCGAAAAATTTCGGCTAATAATCAGATCTGGCTTAGGGATCTTCTTTCTCCCGAACAGACTATTTTTGGAGAAAAAATAACCGAGCTTAAGCCTACTGAAAAAATAAGGAAAAAGATCAGTAACAGATTAGGAAGTATGTATGGCATAGCTTTTGCCACTGAGGACGGTATCTATGTCTGGTATGAAAATTTAAGTGAGCCCAGGAAGATCTTTGACCTTGAGCGGGGAAAATTTCAAAGAAAGCGTATCACTGGCTTAGCTTTGTTGGAAGGAAAGCTCGTTTTTTCTACCGGACGCGAGATTTACCAGGTAGAAAACCCCCAGGAACCTTTGATGACTTCCAACCGTCCCCTGGAGACTTTAGCCCAGAGTGGTGATTCTTTAGTAGGAGCAGAAGAAAGAAAAATATGGATAAAGAAAAAGGGCACGGACCACCAAACTACCATCTTTCTGGAAAAAAAGGTCACTGCCCTGACTAGTATTCCGGTTTATAAATTAAGAGAGCTGTAGGATGGATTCTAAGAGACTCGAGCGAGAGCTTAACAGTATCAATAATCTTCTAGGATCAAGTGAAATAATACTGAAGGTCTTTGCCCTAAAACCTTCCCGTGGTCATCTTGCGGCGAGACTATCCTCCCAAAACGAGATGTACATAATGATTGACGAAGACTGGGATATCTCCCAAGATTCAACACTTACCCCCTATCTGGGCCAGGGATACCATGAACATCCCCTTCTGGAGATGAGTCAGGATCTGCTCTGTAATCAAATCGCTCATCACCAAATTTGTCCCCGCAGTATGGAGTTCCATCATCAAATCCTGGAGGGAGTAGGTCAGGCAATAGAACCACAAGAGACAAAATCATCCCCAGAGTACCTTACTCATGCCTTTGAGGATGTAATAGCTAATGCTTGGTGCAAACTAAATTTTTCTCACTTTAAAGGAATGCCCATTTTCTTTTACGACCAGACTTACCTTCCTCCTTGGGTGCCTCGGTCCTTCAAAGATCGCGTCCTAAAGATGTTTTTTTCTTCCAGGTTCTCTCCCTTCTATGAGGCCTTTGTCAAGATAAATCTTCTCACTTGGGGAGACGAAGAAGATCTTCACTTAGCTCAGAGACGATTTACCAACAGAAAATCTATCAACAAGGCGGTTGAGAAAGCCATGAAAATCCTTAACCCTCACCGTAGCTCTCTTGAAGAGGAGGTAGATGTTTTATCGAGAAACCACAATTGGCAAGAGTTCGCTTTTGAATTCAGCCTTGGGCTAAGGGGCCTTTTAGGAGGAGAACCAAAGGAAAAACTAAGTTCAGATAACCCATATCAAAGACGCGCGATCAATCCAACTATGAGGAAAAGAATAGTTAAAACAATGTACGACCTAAAAAGAAAACCCAGCTATCTTAACAGTTTTGAGATAACCAGAACCTTGTATGAGATTCTTTCTCCAGAAATCCCTATGCGGGTGGATACCCAAAAAAGAGGAAGTACCATGCCTCTGGTTCCCTTTAATTACGAGGCTTTTGATCCTGAGCGCCATTCACGAGAGAATATCGACTTGTACGGATTGGTAGTTGATCCAGAAAGTCCCTTTTTTGAGCTGATGAACTTTCGAGTTCCTAGATACCACTATGATCTCTTCATTCCCTATAAACCGGAAAGAAAAGGGGCCTTTCCTGATATCTGCTTTCTCATAGATACCTCAGCCTCTATGGCCGATGATATACAGAGCAAAATTTCTCCCCCGACCCTCTCTTTAGCCAGTGAAATGATGAAACACCGTTTTTATTTTGGAGAGCAAGATTATTCCTGGAGTAATAAGAGTAAGTATCATCACGTCTTGCTCGGATTTACCGGAGCCTTAAAATGGCTTAAATCCTGCGGGATAGCTCCTTACATTGACTACAATTTAATAACTTTTTCCAGAAACACGCTTGCCACTGGTTGGAGAAATTACCAAGGGATAGACGATTGTAGAAAATTGGCCTACCTTCCCGAGTTTGATACCACCCTTCTGGAGGTAAAGGTACTGCGTGAGCAGCTTCTCAACCGGCCTTTCTTTGTTATGATTATCCTCTCCGATGGGGAAATATTTAACTGGAATGAATCCACCAAGGGATATGCTCCTCATCACTTAAGGAACCTGGTAAAGCTCATGAAGCCAGTGAGTCCTGTTATGAAAGAGATTGTGGAAAGGAATATGGTTTCTCACATTCAGATCAGTGAGGGGGATTTTAAACCCCGAATTTCTGAGCTGACCTGCTGCGATCTTCAAAAATGGGGAGCAGAGATCCACCGAATAAACGACATTGCCAGCTTAGAAACCCTGATGATAAATGTCACCCAAAAGGCCATGTCCCCATATCTTTGAGGATATAGATCGCTGTCTTATCTATTCAGAGCGTAATTTGCCTTTTAACCCGAATTTCCTTGATGGGCCCGGCCCGACTAAACGGCGTTTTTATCTTTCGATTTTTTCCTTAACCGGGTCCGACATTTTGGCTCAATTCGCATCGAATTCTGATAAAGATCCTTGAGTATTTTCAATCATATCTCCACGGAAAGAAAGTCTCCCCGAAAAATTGTCTTGTACTCCCTTTCTCTATCTTTTTCCTTTCTTATCTCCTTGCCGGTGTACCTCTTGGAAAGCTCAACCAAGGAAACAGTTTGAAGCAAAACAATCGTGCATACACCTCCAACGAAGATAATGCCGGTGATAGAAAAAAGTTCGATGAGGCGCTCTTTGACTCCTACCTCATTTCAGGTTTGACAGCTGGGGCAGTTAAGTACTAAAATAAGGTCTACTAGGGAAACAAAAAGAGGGCCACTTAATTATTAAAAG
>JBHIEA010000042.1:0-11781 GCA_046760365.1 bacterium | reverse complement strand
ACTCAGGTAATCACCAGGCGCATTGCTTGGCTTATTGCTACCAAAAGGGCAAAACCCGAGGAGATTTTAGCTCTCACCTTTACCGAAAAAGCTGCTGCTGAAATGGAGGAAAGGGTGGATATTCTGGTACCTTATGGATTCACCGGAGTCTGGATTGGTACTTTCCATGCCTTCGGTGATAGTGTTTTGAGAGAGAATGCTTTGCAGTTGGGTCTGGTGCCGGACTTACAGGTATTGACTAGACCAGAGCAAATTATCTTCTTCCGTGAGCATCTGTTTGAGTTTCCTCTTTCCTATTATCGACCATTGGGTAATCCCACCAGATATATTGAAGCCGTAGTTACTCTCTTCAGCCGAGCAAAAGATGAGGATGTTGCCCCGGAGGAATACCTTGCTTATGCTGAGAAGTTGAAAGAGGAAACAAAGCAGAGATCTAATGATCCAGAACTTGAAGAAATTGCTACCCAACAGATGGAAATTGCTCGAACCTACAAAAAATATCAGGATTTGCTTGCTCAGGAGGGAAAGATTGACTTTGGAGATCAGATAACTCTTCCTCTCAAGCTTTTCCGAACTCATCCGGCGGTGCTCCGTCAATATCAAGATCGTTTTCGCTACATCTTGGTGGACGAATTTCAGGATACCAATTATACCCAGTTCCAGTTGGTCAAGCTCTTGGCCTCTCGAGATCAGAACATCACAGTGGTAGCGGACGATGACCAATCAATCTACAAATTTAGAGGAGCAGCTATAAGCAATATTTTGAACTTTATGGATACCTATCCGGAGGCAAAACAAACGGTCTTAACTGAGAATTATCGCTCCACTCAGCTAATTTTAGATGCTGCCTATCGTCTGATAACCCACAATAATCCAGATCGCCTTGAATTCAAGAATAATGTGGATAAGCATCTGAAAGCTCAGGTGAGCCAAGGACCGAACATAAAACATCTTCACTATGATACCCTTTCCAGTGAGGCAGAGGCAGTGGCCAATTTAATTAAAGAAAAAATAGAAACAGAAGGTTATAGCCTCCGAGATTTCGCTATTCTGGTGCGGGCAAATAACGATGCAGATCCCTTCTTGAGGTCTTTAAATATGGCCGATATACCCTGGTCTTTTTCTGGAAATGAGGGACTTTACTCACGGGAAGAGGTTCGCCTCCTCATTTCTTTCTTAAGAAGCGTTGCTAACCTCGATGACAGTGTTAGCCTCTATTATCTTGCCGCTTCTGAAGTGTATCGGCTTTCAGCTAGGGATCTTACTTTATGTATGAATTACGCCAGTCGCAGGAATCGCTCACTTCATCATGTCTTTTCCCGGGTTTCAGAAATTTTAGAGTTGAGTGAGGAAATCTCATCGGAAAGCAAGGCCACTATCTCAAGGATAATGAAGGATCTTGAAAAGTATTCAGAGTTGGCTATCAAACGAGGTACCGGCGAGGTTCTCTACACATTCATTATGGATACCGGTTATCTTAAGCGTCTCACTTCTCTTTCCTCACCCACTAACGAAGAGAGGGTTAAGAACATAGCCAGGTTCTTTGACATTGTTCGCAGTATCTCCAACGTAATTACTTATGACCGAATCCCCCAGTTTACCAGCTATCTTGATTTACTCATCGAAGCTGGTGACAACCCTGCTGTAGCTGAAGCTGATACTGAAGCCGATGCGGTAAATATTCTCACTGTACATAAAGCGAAAGGGCTGGAGTTTCCGGTAGTTATCATGGTCAGTCTTGTCTCTCAGAAGTTTCCCTGTCATTATCGTCGGGAAAGTATATCCTTACCCGATCCTCTGATTAAGGATATTCTTCCCAGTGGGGATTTTCACCTGCAGGAAGAGCGCCGTCTTTTTTATGTGGGGATGACCCGAGCTAAAAAAGAGCTTTATTTTACCAGCGCTAAAGACTACGGGGGAAAACGACCAAGAAGAGTAAGCCAGTTTGTCTTGGAAGCTCTAGATCTATTCAAGATGGAGGCAAAACCCCAGAGGTTCTCTGCTCTGGAGGTGATAGAGCGAAGTGCCCCTAAGGTTGGGATAGAACAGGAACTATACGAGGCTATCCCGGAAACAGAGTTGCTAACTTTAAGTTATTTGCAGATAGACGATTATCTCACCTGCCCCCTAAAATATAAGTACGTTCATGTCCTTCGGGTACCTATTCTGCCTCACCATGCTGTGATCTATGGTAAAGCTCTTCATGACACAGTTCAAGAATATTATCGCCGTAAGCTCACAGGAGTTAAAATTACGGAAGAAGAGCTTCTGGCTGTTTTTGAGAATTCCTGGATGAACGAAGGATTTCTCACCCGGCAGCATGAAGAACAGAGGCTGGATGTGGGGCGAAAAACCTTGCGCGGTTTCTATCAGATGGCTGAAGCAGAAAAACATTTGCCTACCTATGTAGAGAAAGAATTTAGTTTCTTGCTCGAAAACAATAGAATCACTGGACGGTGGGATCGTGTGGATATTCGGGATGGAGAAGTCTGCATCATCGATTTTAAATCTTCCGATATAAGGAAGAAAGAAAAGGCCAATAAGAGAGCAAGGGAGAGTCTCCAATTAGCTATCTACGCCTTGGCTTACCAAAAAATCTATGGAAAGATACCGGATCGGGTCCAGCTTCACTTTCTGGAATCGGGCCTGGTAGGGACAGCAAGTCTAACCGAGCACGATCTTAATCAGACAGTGGAAAAGATTGACACAGCGGCAGCAGGTATCCGTACCAGACGTTATGAGGCTAACCCAGCTTATCTGGCTTGTAGATATTGTGCTTATGAAAAAGTATGTCCGTATACTGCGGTCAAAAGATGAGCAGAAAAGATATGAATGTACCACCAAGGGATAGACTAATTCTCCCACTGGACGTGGATACTCAAAAAGAAGCTGAGGCTTTAGTAGGAAAGTTGAGCGAGTTTATAGGGGTATTTAAAGTAGGGCCTCGCTTATTCACCCGCTGCGGCCCAAAAATCATAAAACTAATTAAGGAAAAGAATAGCAGGGTTTTTTTTGATGCTAAGTTTTATGATATTCCTTCTGTGGTAGAGAAAGCTGCTCAAGCCTCGGCCGAGATGGGAGTGGATATGCTCACTCTCCATACTCTAGGAGGCTCCGAGATGATGGAAGCCGCAGTGGAAGGGATAAGAAGCAAAAATAGTAAAGTTAAGGTATTGGGGGTTACCCTCCTTACTTCCTTAAACCCCCGCATTTTGAAGGAGGAGCTGGGAATCGAAAGAAATTTAAATGAACAGATTACTCACTTGGCCGGTCTTGCCAGGAAGGCCGGGTTAGACGGGGTAGTTGCCTCTGCCTGGGAACTTGAAGACTTAAGACGGAACTTTGGGTCAGATTTCATTCTGGTAGTTCCGGGAATAAGACCACTAAAAAGTGCAAAGTTTGAACAGAGAAGAGTTTCTACTCCTAGGGAGGCTATGGAAAAAGGAGCTGATTTTCTGGTGGTGGGACGTCCTATCCTGAACTCCCACGATCCAATAGGAATAACCAAAAGGATTCTAAGAGAAATGGACCACTAGCCAATGAAACTACCCAAAGTTCTACAGGTTTTAGTCCTAAGTGGGGCTGAGTTCACCTGGCAGAACTTTTTTGACTGCTCTGATAATTGGAGAATATGCTGGAGGTATAGAAATTTCAAAAATTTCTCTGAATTGTTATCAAGCAAACCTCGGCAGACGAAATATCAGAAAAAGAGGGGAGGCCTGCTCTCTCATGCCCTGAGCGAACGACCATCGGCTTTGCCGATCGAGCCGTCGAGGGAGGGCATTCCGAAGGAATCGGCGAAGCCCTATTTCCCCCCTCGAATATCTTGCACATGAAGAATTTTATTCAAACCAAGTAGTTAAAGATTAGGTGGGCTAATCCAGCAAAAGCCCCAGCACAAGGAATGGTAATTACCCAGGCAATTATCATTTTCCAAGCTATGGTTTGTTTAATCCTTCTCCAGTTCTGTAAAGCAGTTCCCCCAAGGAGAGTCGAACCTACCACATGAGTGGTGCTAATTGGCATTCCTGCCAGAGAATGTAACCCGATTACAGCTCCCGATGCAAATTCAGCTGAAAATCCATGCTGTGGTTCAACTTTGGTCAATTCCCAGCCCAAAGTTCTAACTACCCTCCAACCCATCAAAAATGTTCCCACCCCCATTACCACCCCACAGGTGATTTTTACCCACCAGGGAACAACAAAACTTTCAGTTATTCCTCCAGCCAACAAAGCAGCAGCAATTATACCCATTGCATTTTGGGTATCATTCATCCCATGGGTAAATGACATAAAGGGGGTGGTGAAAATTTGGCCGACCAGAAAAAACTTGTTTACCTTGTGAGTTGAGAGTTTTTTAAAAAACAAATGAACCGTCCAACTGATCACGCTCAAAACAAAAGCCCCAGCCAAAAATCCAGCTCCGGGTCCTAAGACAATCGCTAAAAGGACTTTATTGTTGAAAATATGCCAGTCAATAATTCCTTTACCTCCACTCATTAGCCCTGCCCCTAAAATTCCTCCTACCAGAGCATGACTGACACTGATTGGAATTCCAAAGCTGGTGCAAATAAAAACCCAAATAATACTCCCCAAAACACCAGTTAAAAGCAAAGGCAAAGTTACCTGAGCTGAAGGAACAATCCCTTTACCAATAGTTTCAGCAACCCTGGTTGACGCAAAAGCTCCTAGGACATTAAACACACTTGTTAGTAGTAAAGCTGCAATCGGAGGGAGAGCTCCGGTAGCGGTGGTTGTAGCTAAAGCATTAGCTCTATCGTTTGCACCATTTAAAAAATTAAAAAACAGAGCAAGGATTATTGTAATAATAACCAACAAAGAGATTGAGATAGTTAACTTCCTCCTTTCAATCTAAAGGTTTCTAAGATATTGGCTACGTCTTCGCATTCGTCCACAGTGTATTCCAAGATATCGATAATCTCTTTCAGGGCCGAAAAACTTTGGAAATGTTCCAAGTTTCGATAGTTATTAGTCATAATTTTAGCTAACCAATTCCTATGAATCTGGTCAGCTTCATTTTCCAGATCATTTATTCTAATGCAGCAATCAGCAAGCACCTTTTCATTCTTTCTGATATTTCTCAAAGAACAAACCCCAATTTTAATTTGTTGAACACTCTCTTTTAACAGGGGCAAAATTTCACTAAATATTCCGGGAAAAGACTTAACTCGATAGATGTACAATCTATTTACCGCTTTCTCAATAAAATCTATAATATTGTCCATAGTTTGGGCAAAGTGTCTTATATCGCCTTTTTCTTCGGTGACTCGGGTGTGGTCATAAAGTAATTGATTAATGATTTGATGGACAATTTCATCAGCTTCGTCTTCTAACTTATTAAGATCTTGGGCAACCTGGGGAAGATTAGAATAATCTCTTTGGAGTTTTTCCAAGAACGTGACTGCCTCGATTATTTTCTCAACCAGGGCTTCATATAAACCAAAAAATTTTTTCTCTCGGGGTAAAAACATATTTTTTTATACCGCGTTGTGCTAGTTTGATCTTTTATAGCTTATGACTTAGAAACAATCCTTGTTATAGTCTACACTATCGTAGACCATATCTACAAGGAGATCCTAGCTCCTCTCATTGGAAGCCGAAATAGGCCTGAGCCTGATTTCAGCGATAGTGAAGTGATAACCTTAAGTGTGGTAGTAGAGCTTTTAGGAATAGACTCAGAAAGGTCACCTTACAACAGAAAAAGAAGGTATCTTACTTGGACAACTATCGGATTTTATGGATAGTATTTCTATTTGTCAAGTGCCGCTTTCTGAAGAAACTGTCTCTTTTGCCCTCTCAGAAAGGAAGAGAGTCTCTTCTGGAATAGCCTTATCGCCTGCATAGAGAAGATCTGACCACTGAGTGCCCACCTCAAAAACATTGCCTCCAGTGTCGTCAATCCCTTCCATAGATTGGGATACAAGCCCAAGAATTGGGGATAGAATCTGAATTATGGTTTTTATCTTACGTATCCCTCCAGGAGAAAGTCTCCTCCAATTTTTTTGACTGAATTAATTTCTATGAAGGGAGTTTCTTTTAAAGAATTAACTCCTTTTCCTTCAACCCATGTCAGGGTGGTTCTTCCTCCTATTATCCGAGGAGCAAGAAAAAGGAAGATTTTGTCCACGCTTCTTTTTTCGAAAAAGGACCCAATTACTTCTCCTCCCCCCTCTACTAAAAGACTCATTATTTCGAGTTCGCCTAGCTTTTTCAGAACTTCCTCCAGATTCACCTTTCCATTTTCCTCTCCCATCAGGGCTACCTTAATTCCTTTCTCCTTTAATTGCTGAAGCTTATCTTTATCTGACCGTAGGGTTGTGAAGACGAAGGTGTCGGCTTTGTCTAGATCCTGTAAAGCACGGGCCTCCAGAGGAATTCTTAGTGAGCTGTCCATGACAATACGAGCAAAGTTGCGCTTGGATGTTGGAAGAAGGGAGGGGTCGTCGCTAATTATGGTATTCACTCCAACCAAGACGGCATCTACACGATCTCGCAAATGGTGAGCAAATCGACGTGATTTTTCACTGGTAATCCATTTAGATTCACCCTTATAAGTGGCAATCTTTCCGTCTAAACTAGCCGCTGCCTTTACTATCACAAAGGGAATTCTTTTTTTCATAAATTTAAAAAAAGCCTCATTTACCTTTTCTGCTTCTTCTTTCAAGATCCCCACTTCAGTCTCTATTCTACCTTTTTGCAGCTCCTCAATTCCCTTGCCTGAATTTACCGGATTGGGATCCAGAGTAGCCGCTATTACCCTTTTAATTCCAGTTTTGATGATCTTCTGGGTGCAGGGAGGCGTTTTTCCCCAGTGAGAACAAGGCTCCAGACTCACATATAAAGTGGCTCCTTTTGCCTTGACTCCGGCTTTCTTGATAGCCTCTGTCTCAGCATGAGGTCCTCCAAAATAGCGATGATACCCTTGAGCGATCAGGGTATCATTTTTTGTAAGCACAGCTCCTACCATAGGATTGGGAGATACTTTTCCTTCCCCCTTTTTCGCTAAAGATAAGGCCAACCTCATCCACTTTTCTTTCATCTTATTAAAGAAATACTTGGGACTCTTCCCCTTCGTCGCTGTCTTCATCAGGCTGCCCTGTGCTCGGTGTCTTTCCAACGTTGCCGCTAAGTTCTACGGATGTCTTTATACTGTGTCTCTTATGGGCGACATATAAGTTTGGAGAAGAGCTAAAAGTCTGGAACGTATAGACCCGCCTTCATCGCGGCTGCCTTATGGAAAACACCTCGCCGGGCAGCAAAAGTATCTGCAGGCTCCTCCCTCGATACATGTGTAAGTCCTCTCAATACTACAATTTCCTAAGGAGTTTAAAGAAGGCTTTTCTTAATCAGTAGCTCAGCGATTTGAATGGTGTTCAAGGCTGCTCCTTTGCGAAGGTTATCAGCTACAATCCAGAGATTAATCTCATTTTTGATTGAGGGGTCTTTTCTAATTCTACCCACAAAAACCTCATCTTTTCCTGTTGCTTCTAGAGGTAAAGGGTATACCCCAGCCACGGAGTTGTCCTGCAGGATAACTCCCGGAGCTTGGGACAGGATTTCCTTTACCTGGGGTACGGAGAGATCTTTTTCCATTTCTATGGTTACCGCTTCAGAGTGACCAATAAAGACCGGCACCCGGACGCACGTTGCCGTTACGCTGATGCAATCATCTTCCATAATCTTTTTGGTCTCATTGGCTAGCTTTAACTCCTCTTCAGTGTAGCCGTTGGTCGAAAACTGTCCTATATGCGGAAGAAGATTAAAGGCAATTTGATGAGGGTAAACCTCCTTTTTAATTTCCTCTCCCTTTAGCCATTGTTGGATCTGACTTTTGAGTTCCTCAATTGCTTCTCTTCCCGTTCCGGAAACGGCCTGATAGGTGGAAACAACCAACCGTCTAATACGTGATATTTGATGAAGAGGATTTATGGCCACCACTAACTGAATGGTAGAGCAATTAGGATTTGCAATGATGCCTTGATGATGGTTGAGGGCGTGTGGATTAACCTCGGGCACTACCAGAGGTACTCCAGATTCCATCCTAAAAGCACTTGAGTTATCCACGACAACTGAGCCCTCTTCCACAGCTTGAGGGGAAAATTCTTTGGAAATTTGTGATCCCGCTGAGAAGAGAGCTATTTCCACGCCTCTGAAAGAAGCATTACGCAGTCTTTCCACCTTCAGATTTTGTCCACAAAACTTTAAGACTCTGCCTTCCGATCTTTCTGAGGCAATCACTCGAAGATTTCTGACAGGAAACCGGCGCTGCTCCAGGGTACGCAACATCTCTTCTCCTACAGCTCCAGTTGCTCCGACTACCGCTACATTATAACCCTTGCTCAAGCTTCAGCCTCCTTATCGAGTTCAAATTCGCGGTGAATAACTCTTACTGCCTGTTTTCCTTCTCTCTTTTTAACCGCACAAGAAATCTTTATCTCTGAGGTGCTTATCATATCAATGTTTATTCCTTCTCTACCCAGAGCGGTGAACATGCGAGCAGCTACCCCCGGGTGAGACTGCATTCCTGCTCCTACCAAGGAAACTTTGGCCATATCGGAATCGTAGACTACTTCCTTGACTTGGATCTTTTTTTTTATCTTTTCCATAACCTTCTTAACATCGTTCAAATCACCTTCTTTTACGGTAAAGGAGATATCATTGGTTCCTTCTTTGGCACTACTCTGTACGATCATGTCAACATTGATGTTGACCTCAGCCAATCCTCTGAATATAAACCCAGCCATCCCAGGCTGATCCGGTACCTGTTTAATAGTTACCTTAGCCTCTTTTTCATTAAGGACAATCCCTGAGACGATAAAATGCTCCATAGATTCTTCTTTAATCAATTATTGTTCCCTCCTTTTGGCTAAAGCTGGAACGAATATGTAATCGAACCCCATATTTTTTGGCCATTTCCACCGCTCGTAGATGAATGACCTGCGCACCCCCACTGGCTAGCTCCAGCATCTCCTCATAGGAGATGCGGGGAAGTTTTCTAGCCTGAGGCACTATTCGAGGGTCAGCCGTATATACACCTTCTACATCACTGTAAATCTCACAGAGATCAGCTTTCAAAGCAGCCGCCAAGGCTACCGCGGTAATATCCGAGCCTCCTCTACCCAAGGTAGTAATATCGTTTTTAAGAGTAGCTCCCTGATAACCAGCTACTACCACGATTTTCCCTTTTTCCAGTTCTTCGAGGACCCTTCTGGTTTCAATTCTTTGAATGCGAGCCCTAGTGTGAGTCTCATCGGTAATTATTCTTACCTGAGGTCCACTAAAGGCAATGGCAGGCTCTCCCAATTCATGAAGAGCGATAGTTAGTAAAGCGCAGGAGACCATTTCCCCACTGGAAAGAAGTAGGTCTAGTTCCCTTTTGGGGGGACGAGGGTTAATCTGGTAGGCAAGATTAAGTAGCTTATCGGTAGTATCTCCCATGGCTGAGACAACTGTTACTACTCTTTTCCTTTTCTTTTCTACTCCTACCATTCTTTCAGCAACGGCTTTAATCCTCTCCGGAGAGCTCAGTGAACTTCCCCCATACTTTTGCACTACGAGAGACAATTTCTTCCTCTTTTAATCCTTCGGCTCCTCTAGACCCGAAGGAATTTTTTGTAGTTGTCCGAGTACGTATTCTCTAATTTCCTTTGGATAAGGAAGGTCCTTGATGAGCTTACCTTCTTTAATGATAGGCTTCAAAAGAGGGACTAATTCCCCTCCACAGTTACATTTCTCTGCTGTTTCCTCAGCCGAAAGGATTAGACGAGCATAGCAGGAAGAGCATTGCCAGACCTGTTTTTTCCCGGAACGCTTTCCCTTTTTAGAAAAGGGCTTCCCTTCAATCTCTACGATATCAAGTGAAAAGTCTATCACTGGAGCATTGCTTATCCAAGTACCTACTCCAAAGCTATCAACCACTCCTCGTAGCTCAAGAATTTTCTTCTCATCGATTCCCCCCGAGACGAGGAGTTTTACCTCCTTAAACCCCCTTAAGTTTAGTTCCCACCTTACCTCTTCTAAGAGTTTTAAAAAATCGCCTCTCCTCGAAGGGGGGGTGTCCAATCTCACGCCAAAAAGGTCTTTACCCAGCCCCTCGGCAACTCTTAGGGCTTCAAATTTCTCATCTGCCAAGGTATCTATAAGTGCTATTCGCTTAACCCTGGGTTCGATGACCTCGTGGAACATTCGGGTTGCCTCTAAGGTGTCTCCAACCAGCAAAATCAGGGCGTGGGGAATAGTTCCTATAGGTTCTTCTCCTAAATCTTGGGCACTTTTATTTACAGATATCCCATCGCATCCCCCAATGAAGGAGGCCCTGTCTATCATTGGGATTATTCCAGGATGCATTCTCCTTGCCCCAAAATGGACGATAGATTTGCCAGCAGCGGCTTTTTTGCAACGAGCAGCCCGGGTAGCTACTCCCGAGGCCTGACAGATAAGGCCCAAGAGAGGAGTCTCATAGCAAGCAAAATCACGGTAGTTTCCTTCTATAAACAAAACAGGTTCAAAGGGACAAAAAAAACTCCCCTCAGGCAAACCCCAGAGATCGATTTTTAATCCTTGAAGAAGATGTACAACCTCGTCTAGACCTGCCAGAACTGCCCAAGGATAATCCAAGGGAAGACTCCGTGCCCTTACCTCTGCCGTAACCCTTTTATCTATATGCTTTGCTTTGAGAACTCTTACCGTTCTCTCAAAATAAACATCGGTGATCTTTCCCGCCTTAATATCATCAGAATCGGCAAGATGAAACACTGTTTACCTCCCCTGCGACTTGCAACTTCTATTGCTACAGGTACCAATAAAGGTTCATCTTCTTTACTACTCCATCCCAACCTTTTATTAAAAGGTTTGCAGGCCTCACAATTTCTGCTTATCATAATAACTACATCTGAAAAGTCAACTAGTTGCTACAAATCTGTTAATTAAAAATTATAAATAGTCCACTTTTAAATTTTAGCTAACATTGGCTCCGATAATCAGGCTTTCTGTGAGATGGATAGTCAGGCTACTCTGTGTATCTTGGCCACCTTGGTGAAGATGTGAGTCAGGGATTATCAAACATTTCACTTTTAAGGAAGGTAGCTCTCACAGATGATGAACAAAGACCTAAGCTATTTTAGGAGCTGCATTAGACCTTTTCTTACCATCATGACCCCAATTGCGGCCAGAAATAAACTGAATACCTTGGAGATAGCTTTTGACCCAGCTTTTCCCAGGACTCTCATTAACAGACGAGAAGAAGCAAAAATAATTCCTGCCAGGAGAATATTAACTACTATGGAAAAAAGAGTGATGAATATTCCAAAACTATTAATGGAAATCAAAGCAGTAGTCAAAACAGCAGGACCGACAATCAAAGGCATTCCCAGAGGAACCACTCCTACAGTGGAAGGAGATCTTCTCTCTTTAGTGGGAAAAAGAAGGTCGACCACCGATAAGATGAAAAGCACCACCCCGCCAGCAATCATGAAATCCTGAACCGTGATCCCGAGCATAAGAAAGACAGCTTTTCCTAGAAAAACAAAAGCTACAGCAATGACAAAAGCGGTAATTAGCGACTGACGGAGTACATTTCGACGTTCGTGTGGTTTCATCCCCTCGGTCAACGAAAGAAATATGGGAAGAACTCCAAAGGCATCAACAGCTACAAATATGGGAATAAACGAAAGAAGAAGAGATTTTAGAAACATATTTTCTCCTTGTAATTAATTTTTCTTTCGGAAGAAAACAATATGAAATTTTTAGGGAATGTCCAGT
>JBHIEA010000041.1:0-11821 GCA_046760365.1 bacterium | reverse complement strand
TTAACCTTTCGCCGCGAGATTTAGGGATGGATTTGATTTATGACGTCTGCCACAATATCGGTAAGTTTGAGGACCATCTGGTAGACGGAGAAAGAAGAAAGATTTTCGTTCATCGCAAGGGTGCCACCCGGGCCTTCCCTGCCCATCACCCACTCCTGCCCTCTGTTTATCAGTTAGTAGGGCAGCCAGTATTAGTTCCCGGGGATATGGGGACTAACTCTTATGTAATGGTAGGAACTTCCCGGGCTATGGAAGAAAGCTGGGGAAGCACCTGTCATGGGGCAGGAAGAGTGATGTCTCGCTCACGCGCAAAAAAAGCTGCTCGAGGAAGAGTGATAGAAAAAGAGTTAGGAGATAAAGGGATTCTGGTGATGGCAAAGGGTCGAGGAACTATAGCTGAAGAAATGCCCGAGTCTTATAAAGATGTTGACCATGTCGTAAAGATAGTGGAGAAAGCTAACCTTTCCAGAAAAGTGGCTAAATTACGTCCTCTGGGAGTAATTAAAGGATGAGCTAGGAACGCTTGAGCAGTTTATATTCAATAGAATCAAGCAAAGCCTCCCAGCTGGCCTCAATGATATTAGGGGATACCCCCACCGTAGACCATCTATCTTTCCCATCGGAGGATTCGATTAAAACCCTGGTTTTAGCCCGGGTGCCGGCTTTGGTATCCAGAATTCTCACCTTATAATCAGCCAAGTGCATCTCGTGTAGATCAGGATATTCTCGTTCCAGGGCCTTCCGCAGAGCATTATCGAGAGCATTCACCGGTCCATTTCCCTCAGCCACTGTATGCATAAGTTTTCCTTTTACTCTTAGTTTCACCGTGGCTTCAGAGATCAATTTACCATCCTCTCTTTTCTCCACCGTAACTCTGAATCCTTCCAGATCAAAAAGCTTCTTATAACCGCCGCTGCTCCTTTTGACCAAAAGTTCAAAAGAGCCTTCTGCTCCTTCAAATTCATAACCCTGACTCTCCAATTCCTTGATATGATTGGCGACCTTTCTACTAAAGGACCTTTTCTCTTTCAATCCTAATTTTTTTTCCCTCAGTTTATAAATAATGTTGCTCTTTCCTGCCAGTTCGCTAATCAGCACTCTTCTTCTGTTGCCCACCAAGGTGGGATCTATATGTTCGTACGTTTTTCTGTTTCTCGAGATAGCACTGACATGAATCCCTCCTTTGTGAGCAAAAGCGGATCTGCCTACATAAGGTTGATGGTCATTGGGAATAAGATTAGCTAACTCATTAACGAAATGGGAAACACGAGTAAGAGATTTTAATTTTTGCCTTGATATACAATCAATACCTAGCTTCAGTTTCAGATTAGGTATAACCAGGCAAAGATCGGCATTTCCACATCTTTCCCCATAACCATTGATGGTTCCTTGAATGTGACTAATATTCTTTGTTGCTGCAACAATCGAGTTTGCCACCGCCATGCCTGCATCATTATGAGCGTGCATTCCGAGAGGAGCCTTTATGGTCTCCTTAACTTCATCAATGATTTTCTCTACTTCGAAAGGCATGGACCCTCCATTACTATCGCAAAGAATCAGACAGTCTGCCCCCGCATCACGAGCTACCTCCAAGGTCTTGAGTGCATACTGAGGGTCAGCTTTGTACCCATCAAAAAAATGTTCGGCATCGAACACCACTTCTTTTCCTTTTCTTTTGAAGAAATTGACCGAGTCTTCTATCATCCGCAGATTTTCTTCTTTATCGGTCCTCAGTGCCTTTTCTACATGAAAAACCCAACTCTTCCCAAAGAGAGTAACTACCTGAGTCTCCGCCTCCAGTAAAGCAAGAACATTGGGATCGGTGTCTACTTTCGTATCTGGCCTCCTGGTACTTCCGAAGGCAGATATTTTGGAGGCTCGAAAGGAGAGTTTCCTTATCTTCTTAAAGAACTCCATGTCCTTGGGATTAGAACCGGGCCATCCACCTTCAATATAATCAAAACTAAGTTTATCCAGTTCTTGAGCAATCTCTATCTTGTTCAACAAGGAAAAGGAGACTCCTTCTGCCTGCACTCCATCTCGCAAGGTGGTATCGTAAATCCTGACTTTCATTCTAGGCATCTTTTTTCTGTCTCATGCGGTTCTTTATGTATTTCTCCAATCCTCCTTGAGCTATCAATTCCTGCAGGAATGGAGGAAACGGAGCGACAGAATAATTTTCCTTTTTGGCTAAGTTTTGAATTTTCCCCTTAACCCAATCTATAATAATCCTATCATTGTCTTGTATTCTTTGAGCCGCTTCACGGCATTCTACAATAGGAAGACCTATATTGAGGGCATTCCGAAAAAAAATCCTGGCAAATGAGGCGGCAACTATGAAGCTCACCCCTGCTCCCTTTAACGCTAGGGGAGCGTGTTCTCTTGAGGACCCACAGCCAAAATTTTTCCCCGCCACCAAAATGTTCCTTTCTTTAACTTTCCTCAAAAAATCCTTATCTATGGGTTCCATACAATGTTTGGCTAATTCTTTATCATCGGTGAGGTTAAGATAAGGTGCCGGGATAATCTCATCGGTATTAATATTGTCCCCATATTTCAATGCCCTACCTTCTATTCTCATCCTTCATAATCTCCTCTATCCTTTCCACCACTTCAAGAGGAGTTGGTACTCCGCCTCCTAATCTTCCATAAAAATGCACCGGAACCCTCCCTTCCACAGCTAATTTAACATCTTCCAGCATTTGTCCTTCGCTCATCTCCACCACGAAGACGAGCTTGACTTTCTCGGTTAGCTTCCTAATAGGGCTGTAAGGGAAAGGCCATAGAGTAACTGGTCTAAGAAGACCTGCTTTTATTCCCTTTTTTCTAAGTCTAGTCACAACCTCAGAGGTAAGACGAGCCATACTTCCATAAGATATTAAAAGAAGCTTCGCATCATCCGTTTGTGCGGATTCAAACTTGACTTCGAGCCGGCGCATCCGAGCATACTTTTCTTGAAGCTTCTGGTTATGTTCTTCTAGAACTCCCTCTTCTAAAAATAAAGACCTTATTATGTTTGGGGGTCTCTCCTTGCCTTGACCAACTATCCAATCTTTCTCCTTTGCTGTTTTAATTTCTTCTTTGAAATCTACCCCTTCCATCATTTGTCCTAAAATGGCATCAGCGAGAATCATGACTGGATTTCTATATTTATCAGCTAATTCAAAAGCAAGATACGTTAAGTCAATCATTTCTTGCACCGAATTAGGAGCTAGAACAATGAGATGATAGTCTCCATGACCACCCCCGCGGGTGGCCTGAAAATAATCTGACTGCGAGGGAGCTATATTACCCAATCCTGGGCCTCCCCGCATTACATTAACAATTACTGCGGGAAGCTCTGCTCCAGCCAGATAGGACAAACCCTCCTGCTTTAAACTAATCCCTGGTCCGGAGGAGGAGGTCATGGCTCTTGCCCCCGCTGCAGCCGCTCCATAGACCATGTTGATAGCAGCTAGCTCACTTTCTGCCTGCAGGAATACTCCTCCTACTTCTCTCATTCTCCTGGCCATATAGGCAGGTATTTCTGACTGAGGAGTAATGGGATAACCAAAATAGCAACGACACCCAGCCCTGAGAGCCCCCTCAGCCAAGGCTTCATTACCGGAAAGCAATACTTTTTCGGACCTCTCTATCTTACACCTACCCATCTAAGTATATCCTGATATGTTATAAGCAAAATTAAGCAAATAAGGATAATAAAGCCTATATAATGGATTAATTCTTCCTTCTCCAAGTCCAGAGCTTTGCCTCTAATCCCCTCCACGGCCAGAAACAGAAGTCGTCCTCCATCTAGAGCTGGAATAGGAAAAAGATTAAATAATCCCAGGTTAATACTTAAGAGAGCGGTGAGGGAAAGAAGGGGAGTTGGTCCCATTTTGACACTTTGCCCTATAATTCCTGCAATACCTACCGGTCCTGCAAATTGGGCAGGAACCTTACCTATGATCATTCCTCCCAAGGCGGTAAGAATAAGTTTGGTTATGAAGAACGTCCTCTCTACCCCTTTAGTCAAGGCAATGAGAGGATTATACCGGGTAAAGAGTATGGTGGGAGAGATGCCGATTATTCTTTTGTTCAGCTGGGGATCGAAAATAGGTGTTATCTGGATAAAGAAAACTCTCTTTC
This sequence comes from bacterium, assembly GCA_046760365.1. GTDB lineage: Bacteria > Aerophobota > Aerophobia > Aerophobales > AE-B3A > AE-B3B. Next base: position 7,693 of record JBHIEA010000041.1, on the reverse strand, counting down.
CCCTTTGAACCTCTAACTCAAGAACTTTCTGGCGACTATTCTTTATAGTAAGTGCCATCTCCTCCCATCCTTTCACTTCCTGTCCGTTAATCCTTAAAATCTTGTCTCCGGGCAAAAGAGAGGCCAATGCTGCCGGTGAATCTTTTTTAACCTCCCCCACAACTGCTTCTTTCAAATCAAGAGTTTGAAAACCCATCATAAAGACGAGAGAAAACAAAATGATAGCTACGAGATAATTCATCACCGAACCAGCACTCAACACCAAGAGCCTATTTTTTAAGGGCTTGTGATAGAAGCCATTTTCTAAGTCTCGGTCTTTTGGCTCCATCCCCGCTATCTTTACGTAGCCTCCCAGAGGAAGAACTGAGATAGAATATTCAGTCCCACCTTTTTTAAATCCCCATAATTTAGGGCCTAACCCAAAGGAGAATCTATAAATCTTCATCCCACATCTTTTTGCTGCCCAAAAATGTCCCAATTCATGCGGGATAATTAAAAGAAGAAACACAACCAATACAAATATACCCGTGATGATCATCAATGATTTCCCAGCGTTGTCAAATGTATCTCGGGACTCTTCCCCTTCGTCGCTATATTAGTATAGCGGATAGAGTAAATCTGAAAGTAGTAGTTTAGGGTTCTACTATCCGCTAAACGCTATACGCTCTCTTTGAGGAAAGTCCCTCGATACGCGTATAAACCTTCTGAATGCTAATACTTACCTGGTACTATCAAGTATTTGACGTAATGATAGAACAAAGGAGCGGTGAAAAAAAGGCTATCAAACCTGTCTAAGACTCCTCCGTGACCCGGAAGAACTCTACCAAAATCTTTTAGCCCTAACTCACGCTTTAGCATGGATTCAAAAAGATCCCCTATCTGTCCTGCTGTCCCTATCATGATCCCTAAAGCTAAAGTATGAAAGAGGGGGAAAGAAAGCCATAATCGGGAGATAAACATAGCAATCGAGCTAGCTGCCACTGCTCCGATAAAGCCCTCTATGGATTTGTGAGCACTCAGCGGAACCCACAGTTTATGACGACCCCATGATCTGCCTATAAGATAGGCTCCGGTATCACCCAGCCAAGTAGCAAAGAAAACACTCATTACTAGTCGGGATCCCAAGGTCTCGCCTCTTAAGACTAACACATAGCTAAATAGAAAGCATATATAGAAAATCCCCCCCAGCGTTAAAGCAACATTGGTAAAAGCATCCTTTATCTCGAATTTAAAAAATTGCCTTATAAAGAGACCGAGGATGATTAAAACAAGAATCGGAGGTAAAGTCTTTTCCCCCCAGATATAAATAGAGACCGGGACAAGTGCGCCTAAGCCAATGCCCTCAATCATGAAAGGCTCTTGTCCCTTTTTTTTAATTCCCCGGTAAAACTCAAATAATGCCACTGCACTGATGAGACAAACCAGCCCCAGAAAAGCTATTCCTCCCCGCCATATGATGAAAATAAAAAGGGGAATAAAAATACAAGCAACAATTGTCCGCTTCAGCCACACTTTAATCTTCGCGTATTCCTCCAAACCTCCTTTCCCGGTGGGCATAGTCTTCAAGGGCTTTGGTGAATTCTTTTTTCCCAAAATCAGGCCAGAAAATAGGAGTGATCCAAAGCTCGGTGTAGGCGATTTGCCACAAAAGAAAGTTACTTACCCGATACTCACCGCCGGTCCTGATTAGAAGATCAGGATAGGGCAGGTCATCAGTATACAGATATCGCTTAAAAAGAGCTGAGTCTATCTCCTCAAGCTCAAGAGTTCCCTTTTTAACCTCTTGAGCTATTCTCTTAACCGCATCCAGGATCTCCTCCTGTCCTCCGTAGTTCAGAGCTAGGTTAAAAATGTGACCTTCATTATCCCCAGTTAAGGACATCGCCTTCTGTATTTTCTTTTGGATAGAGCTAGACAAACCCTCCCTTCTTCCGATAACCTGAAATCGGACTCCTTTCCTGTTCAACTCATCTATTTCGTTGTCAAGGTAGGCTTCAAACCTCGACATCAGAAAATTTACCTCCCAGGAAGGTCTTTTCCAGTTCTGGCAGGAAAAGGCATATAGGGTTAAAATCTTTATCCCGAGATCCGAGCAAAACTGAGTTATCTCTCTTATCTTCTCAATTCCTACTCGGTGTCCTTCGATACGAGGAAAGCCTTTTTTCTTGGCCCATCTACCATTGCCATCCATAATAATCGCCACATGCTGAGGAAGTTTATCCTTAAGAATCGAAACCATTTCTACCTCTCTACCAGACTGAAGAGAAACTCTGCTTCTGCTACTACCTTCTCCTCTACCGTACAAGTAGCTTGAACCCGTCCGGTTGCTTTTCTTAAATTCAACACCTTCACCTTAGTGATTAGCTGATCACCAGGAACTACTGGCCTTCTAAACCTGGCGCGATCAATTCCTGCAAAATAGGCTAACTTTCCCTGATTCTCACTTTTATTCAAGAGGTAAACCCCTGCCACCTGAGCCATAGCCTCGACAATCAAGGCAGCCGGTACTACAGGATGGCCGGGGAAGTGACCACCAAAATAGGGCTCATTTACAGTGATATTCTTTACTCCCACTATCTCCCTTTCTCCCAGCTCTAGAATCTTATCTACCAGAAGGAAGGGATACCTGTGAGGAAGTATTCTTTCAATATCGTTTATGTCCAAAAGACTTCCTTCTTTATTCTTCAACTCCTCAAGTTTCTGGATTAACTTGACGTGAAAAAGATGGCCTGATTTTACCGCCATAATATGAGCCTGGATAGGTCGGCCCAGTAAATAAAGATCACCTATTAAATCAAGTATTTTGTGACGCACAGGCTCATTAGGAAATCTCAACCCCTCCTTATTTATGATCCCGGCCTCACCAATCACTACCGCGTTCTGCAAAGACCCTCCTTGAACTAAACCCTGTTTCTTTAATTCCTCCACCTCTTCCATAAAGCCGAAGGTTCTAGAGGGAGCAATCTCCTGAGCGAAAACCTCCTCGTTAATGTTAAATTCAGCAAATTGCGACTTAAGAGGAGAATGAGGAAAATCCACGGTATAGGTTATTTTGAGCCCATCATGTGGAAGAACAACCAATCTTCTATCTTTTTCCTGTATCCAGAGAGGTTTTTCAATTCTAAGGAATCGCCGGGGAGTGGCTTGTTCCACAATACCTGCCTTCTCGATCAATCTTACAAAAGGAAGAGCGCTTCCATCACCAGCAGGAACCTCCTCCTCATCCATTTTTATATTTATGTTATCTATTCCCAGGCCGGCTAGAGCAGCTAAAATGTGCTCTACCGTACGAACTTTTGTCTTCCCCTCTCCTAAACTTGTTCCTCGCATATTACTTACCACTTTGTTAACGCTGACCTTGATCCGAGGACTACCGGGGAGATCCTCCCTCACAAAAACTATTCCCCCCTCCGGTGGTGCAGGCTCTAAAGTTAAAGTAACTTTTCTACCCAAATGCAGCCCCGTTCCCTTGTAAGAAATAATCTTCTTGATGGTACGTTGCAATTGCATTATTTCTTGCCCCTGTTCATGTGCTCAAGCTTTCTCACCCGTTCTAGAAGTTGAGGTAGTTGGTTGATAATGGCCTTTACTCTTTTTTGTTTAGAGTGTGGTCTTGCCGGAAAGCCAGATACAAATTGATTTGGCCCTATATTCTTGGTAATTCCCGATTTAGCAGCAACTATGGTGTTGCTACCGATGCTTACATGATCGGTTACACCCGCTTGACCAGCCAGAATGACTCCATCTCCTATGGTTGAACTCCCCGAAATTCCTACTAAACCAACAATGGCTACATTTCTTCCTAAAGTGACATTATGTGCAATGTGTACCAAATTGTCGATTTTACATCCTGAACCTATTCTTGTTTCTCCGATAGTTGCCCGATCTATGGCCACATTGGCTCCTATCTCCACTTCATTTTCGATCACCACTCTGCCCACTTGAGGAATCTTGTAGTAGGACCCATCTTCTTTCTTAGCAAAACCAAAGCCATCGGAACCTATCACGGTCCCGGAGTGAATGATCACTTTTTTCCCTACAATTGTATCATCCAGAATAGTAACTCGGGGGTGTATGAAACTACCTTTGCCGATTTCTACATTGTTACCCAGATATACTCCCGAAGATAGGTGGACATCATCCGCTAATTTAACTCCATCTCCCAGGACTGTGTAGGGACCCACAGCAACACCTTTGCCCATTTTTACGTTGGCACCAATTAAAGCGGTGGGATGAATTCCGGCAAATCTCGGTGATTGAGGAACAAATAACTCCAGTATCTGGGCGAAGGCTAGCCTGGGGTTTTTTACCTGAATAATGGGCTTGGAGAAATCCTTAACCCCCGGGGGAACTATGACCGCCGACGCTTGACTTTGGCGAGCGCGGTGCAGGAACTTCTCGGAAACAGCTAGAGTAATTTCTCCTTTTTTTGCTTCTTCTACCTTAGCCACTCCCTTAACCTTCACACTCCCATCCCCCTCTATTTTTCCTTCTACGAGATCTGCTAATTCTCTTAAACTTTTTTCCATTCTTTAGTCTGCTAATCTTTAGTTAGTGGGAGGAGTGGAAGAAGTGGACTCGGCCCTGGATTTATATTTTTCATTCAACTCAAGAAGTACCTTTTCCGTCAAATCAAACTCTGGCTCCGGAGTGACATAAATTAAGGCCTCTGTAAGAAAAACCAGTCTGTATCCTTCGCGTTCAGCGATGGACTTGGTCATAAGTTTGATATCGTTCACTATCTCATCCGTATAATCCTCCCGCTGCTTCTCCAGTTTTTCCGTAATATCTTGAGCTAACTTATCCAGTTCGCTTATCCTGCGGTCTATCTCCGCCTGTTTCTCTTGTTTGGCAGATTCAGTAAGTATGAGCTCCTGTTCCTTGAGCTCAACTTTTAACTTTCCAATTTCTTCTTTTAACTTTTCTAAATTCCGCTGGTGTTCGGTCTGACTTTTCTTAAGACGCGCTTCTAGATCCCCAGTTTTTTCATATCCCTGAAAAACCTTATTTATATCTATATATCCTATTTTAGCTATTAATGCTGCTTTTGGAGCTCGGATGCCTAGCCCTAAAAGGAAGCATAGCAGAAAAATTAGGAAAAGTAAACCCCTACCCTTGGTTAGTGATTTCATTAGTTGTCTCCTTTTCAATCTTTACCTTTATTCCCAAAGATTCTAGAATCTTACCTTCCTTCTCCCTCATAGTCCGTCGGTGATTTTCATTATCATTGGCATACCCGAGTAGATGAAGGATTCCATGCACTACCAAAAGAGCAAGTTCCTCCTTAAGCCCATGTCCCCCTTCCTTTGCCGCCTCTTTAGCCTTTTCTACCGAAATTACAATCTCACCCAAAAGACTCTCTGTCGAGGCGAACTCCCCACCCAAGGGAAAAGCTAGGACATCGGTTATTTCAGATCTACCACGAAATTTCTCGTTTAATTGCTTGATCATTTTATTGTCTACCAGGACTATGCTCACCTCTTTATCCTGGTGCACCTTCTCATGGCCCAAGGCTCGAGAAGCTACCTTTTTTAAAAATCCTATGTTTAAGGGAAGCTTTTGAAAACTTCTTATCTGAATCTCAGAATATTTTGGCTCAGAGCTCACCCGACCACCGATCGACTCTTTAGCATCTCCTCCGGATACCTTCCACGCGTGTGGATAACACCGGTAAGGGTCCTCACAAAGGCATCCGACATTCTGGCTATTTCTCCTAGGGTTAAATTACACTCATCGAGTTGATTGTCCTTTAATTTATTATTTACTACTTTTTTTACCTGCAGGTGTATTCTCTTGAGAGTTTTTTGGGGAGAGAAACGAAAGGCAGCCTCCACTGAATCTGCTAGCATTACAATAGCTGATTCTTTTGTCTGGGGTTTGGGACCGGGGTAACGGAAATTCTCTTCATGTATTGAGTCTTTCTCTTTCCCCCTTTCCATCAACGCCTCTCTATAAAAATGGGCTATCAGTCCCGTTCCATGATGCTGCCTGAGAATATCAATGACGACTTGAGGAAGTCGATTCCTTTGAGCAAGCTCTACTCCGTCTTTTACATGAGAGACGACAATAATAGAACTCAAATTAGGAGCCATTTTGTCATGATAACTGTTCTTGCTTGCTCCAGCATTTTCAAAGAAAAAATGAGGCCGAAGAATTTTGCCCACATCATGATAATAGGCTCCCACCCTGGCTAAGAGAGAATTAGCACCCACGGCCTCTGCCCCGGCTTCAGAAAGACTGGCAACCATCATGGTGTGGTGATAGGTGCCGGGTGCTTCTATAGATAGTCTGTTCAAAAGAGGAAGGTTAAGATTACTTAGTTCCAGTAGCTTTATATCGGTGGTAATGCCAAAATAGGTTTCTAGATAAGGCAAAACCGTCAGAGCTAAAATGCTAGAAAAAATTCCACTGCCCATTCCCCAAACCACAAAAGAGGCCACCCGCACAAAAGAATAGTTACCAAGTAAACCCACAGCCAATATAACTAATACATTAGATATACCCACATAAAGACCACCCTTAGTTAAATCGCTTCTCTGGTGAACGAAAGTAGCGCTGTAGGCCCCCACGATTCCCCCCATGACTAGAACCGGCAGAAGATCCAAACTCTCAGCATTAACGCTAAAGAGAATGCTTAATAGTAAGGTCACTAAGATAGATAAGGAAGGTGTAAAAAGAAGTGAGCTAAGAATGGATAAAAAAGCAATAGGAATAAAATAGTTGGGAACTTGAGGTAAGAGGACAATAATTCTGCCCATGAGAGCCATAGACACGATCAAGATCCCACAGAGGCTCAAAGACCTAATCATAAGAAACTGTGGCCAAAACCGCCAAAGATAAATAAAGAAAATAATGACAAAAAAAGTAATCAGAATGACCATGCCTAACTTATTGAAAAAAGCTATTCCTTTAGTAGGGGGCAGGAGAAAAACCAAAGACAGACTCAATATCAGTCCTATCCCCCAGATCCACTTCCAAAGGTGAGATCTAGCAAAAAGACTCCTAATTTTGAATCTGGGAAACCTCGACTTTTCTCTTTTTTCAAATCTCTTAACTATTCTTAATCTTTTTTTCATGATTTTCATAAGCCTTGACTATTTCCTGGACCAGACGATGCCTCACCACATCTCTCTGAGTAAGATAGACGGTCTGGATTCCTTTTACCCCTTTAAACAATGACTGAACTTCCACTAGGCCTGAAGAACGATGGGCAGGAAGATCAATCTGGGTAATATCCCCAGTAATCACCACTTTTGATCCAAAACCCAGTCTAGTTAAGAACATCTTCATCTGCTCATAGGTTGTGTTTTGCGCCTCATCCAGAATAATAAAGGCATCATTCAAAGTGCGTCCTCTCATATAGGCAAGAGGAGCAATTTCGATAATTCTCCTTTCTAAAAGTGTCTGAAATTTATCAGCGAGAATCAAATCATAGAGGGCATCGTATAAAGGCCGCAGATAGGGCTCTACTTTGTCCTCCAGTCCCCCTGGTAGATAACCCAACTTCTCTCCCGCCTCCACCGTGGGACGCGTTAGGATCATCCGTACGACTTCTTCCTTCTCTAAAGCAGCTATGGCCATAGCCACTGCAAGATAGGTCTTACCAGTCCCTGCTGGACCGATACTAAAAACCACATCGTTGTTCTTCATTGCCTCGACATATTTTCTCTGCCCTTCGGTCCTGGGTCTTACC
>JBHIEA010000040.1:0-12051 GCA_046760365.1 bacterium | reverse complement strand
TAGCTAGAGCGTAACTTTCCTGTTCTTCCCCGGTTTTCCCCACCATGGTTGCATTAGTCAATACTTTGCGCACAAGGAAAGAGGTGAGGATGAAAAGGACACTCACTATCACTAAACTCAGGATGATGGCTGTCCCTTGATTATTTTTGAAGATCATTTTTTACTTGAGGGATTGAGAGAAACGAAACTTTCTCAATCCCAAACTTACCTGAATAGCTTCATCTATCTTATTCATGATCGTTTTAGGTAGTTTCCCTACTCGCCTTTGAAGACGATGTTGATCGATTGTGTAAATTTGTCCTAGGTGGATTGCTGATCTATAGGGAAGTCCACTTTCTCGAGGTGAAATCTCCACACCCACTGGAAGTTTCGCTACTTTTAAGGTGCTGGTGATCGCGGCTACGATGGTTAGCTGACTTACCTCATTTGCCACATCATTTTGAATAATTAAAGCAGGATGTACACCTTTTATTTCTTTTCCATGGACAGGACTAAAATCCACATGATATATCTCGCCTCGCTTAGGAAAAGTCAACGTCGCACCTCATCGGTTTTCACATTGGGAAAGGGTTTCTGAAGAGATGGAAAGAAATTTATCAGCTAACTCACGGTCGGATTGAGCGATCTCCCTATAGATTCTTCTCGCCTTCTCTTTGGTCTCCTCTCCGAGGTACTCTTCAAGTAAAGATTCTAGAGCTTTTTGTACTAATGAACTCCGGCTACAATGAAATTTCTTGACAATATTGTCTACTTCTTGAAGTGACTCTTTTGGTAGACTTATCGTAACTTTCGCTGTCTTCCCCATCGTCATACCTCCTTTCATACTTTCAACGTTAATATATCATACCATCTCTTTAAGTCAAGTCTTCTGTCACTCAAGTTTTATCTTGCTCCTAATTTTACCGCTGAGACCAGCTTGTAGGTGCGCCATTCTTTCGAGGGCCCCTCTCGGGCCAGCTCTAAAGTAATAAGGACCTCGTCCTCATTGTCTCCCCCGACAATGAAGTTGAGCTGAGTGACTTTGACGTCGGAGGAAACGAGGGGTGTGGGGTCATTCCAAGAAGAAGTGTATCTTCGCATATAAAGTAAAGGAGTGTCCGGTAGGTTATAGCCTGCCGGTAAGGAATGATCCGCTGGATCTATGGGCTGTTTTGATTCATCCTCTGAGGTATCTGGATCATCAGGTAAGGCTGTATATATTGCGCTTTCTTCATTATCTGTTAAATCATTTGGTGTAATGTCGCAGAGATAAAAAATCATGAAGTAAGAATCGCTCTCCTTGTAAGCATTATTTCCACTGGGGTCCCAATCATTATCATTTTCATCGGCATCAACTACCATCCCTTCTTGCAGGCCAACTACCATTTTCTTCATCCCCATGCGCGCATTTTGCTGTAGACTTGACTCTACCACACTCAAGTCGTAAGAACGGGAATTGCTGCGATAGGCAGGGTAAATCAACAGAGCTGTCATGGAAAGCAATGAGGCTGCTATGATAAGCTCTATCAGAGTAAAACCAGTTTCTTCTTCTCTTGCACCCACAAGAGTTGGGGCAATAACTGTACTCCTGCCAAAGATAGCCCTGATAGATTTTAGTGATCGGTCCGCCAAGCTTTTGATAACTGACATAGCCATCTTTTTCATTCAACTTTCGATCTAATTAGACTATCTAATTGGTTACGTAGGTTTCCTGCTTTGTGGATTGTAGTTCCTCCCCTTGTTTCCAATACTCGGTCACGGTGACCTTTTTTATGTTTGTGATTTGATTCGCAAGACTTCCATCTGGATTGCAGAAACTAGCCCCAACCACACCCAATATGGAGTCGTCTGTGGGGTTCTCATAACCATCGCCGTCACTGTCGGTAGTCTTTTGGGGAAGGTAATAAATCCAGACCGATTTCTCTTCATCTTTTTTTTTGAAAGCTAACTCCCGGGTAGTCGAAGAGTAACTGTCCGGTTTAATGTTTTTTCCCTTATCCATTTCTTCTACCGTAATATTGGTCAGTGTCCCAGCGTCGGTAGTTATTCTAATTATTCCTTCTTTTATCCCCTCCCCGTCAGAGGAGGGAATGGTGCCTCCTTCATTGACGAGGTGATAGTATCGATAGTAAATCTGGATCTCTTTTCCTACGTCCCCTGCAGAAAATGTTAGCGTCAACGTTGTTGAGTCCCAATTATAGTTTTCTGAGGGTGGAGGTGAAGTAGAGGTTACTGTGTATGTCGTTCCATCCTTGTCAGCGACTAAGATGCCATCGCTTTTGACTTGCCCGGTATCGTCAAATCCAAGGTCTTCAGTATCGGGATTACCGTCATCATACCAGTAATCGTCATCCGACGAGACCAAAATTTGGCTGGCAGATACGTTAGAATCATATATGTTAAGCTGATAGGTTGGTGGAGGAGTACCACCTGAATCAATTGTCCAGATCTCTGGAACTACCTTGGGAAAGGATTCTGCCTCTAGTTTGGCCAGGTGAGCCTGGGCTAGATGGAGGGCTTTTACTCTTTGTCCCTGACGGGTGATGCTATTTAGGGAGGCGGTGATTACCCTTAAGGTAGCAAAAATAGCAAAAGAAAGAATGGCTACGGCAACTATTACCTCTACTAAGGTAAACCCGGGTTCTTCGGCGGTGGTAAGGTAGTTTTTATTTTGATTCATGGATCTTTGGCTTTTCTGGCTTCCTTCTAGAGGAGTCTTAAGATTGTCTTATGTTCAAGGCTATCTCTTGAGATTACGGTCCGATGATGACAATGTCACCATCGGAGGTAATGCCACTATCAGGATTGTATAGGTCGGTGCCGTTGTTGACGGCATTTTTAGCATTGACATAACTGGTGATATCTTCATCTTTGTCAGGACCATAGCTTATCAGGGCCCAATATTGTGGAGGATCACTGGCAGTGCACTCAATGGATGTTCCACTCACTGAATCCCATTTTCCGGTATAGTACAGATAATGATGATTATGGGTTCCGGAACTTCCATCCCAATCTTCCTCCCCGTCATTATTAAAAGGATCTCCCGCAATTCTCTTTAGATACCTTGGTTCAAGGCCAGCCTCAGGATAAACCAGATATCCCAGTCCAATAGCGTCGTTACCATTGTCGCTGCCATCTTTTCCATCAAAATCCTGGCCAGTCTCGGCGATTACATCTAAAGCATAGCTAGTGGCCCGCGAATACCGAGGATCTTTGGGATACTCCCCGTAGTCCACTTTATAATCCTCCAGAGCAATAGCGATACTGCCCATATCCGCTTTGGCGCCACTCACCTTCGCCCGGATATTAGCAGACATTAGGTTAGGCACGGCGATAGCGGCAATTATACTGATGATGGCAATGACAATGAGGAGTTCTACAACCGTGAATCCGGCAGCTTTTTTCATAATTTACGTCCTCATATCATGGACTTGTCTCCGGACACATTATAATACAGAAAACGGTTCTGACAAGGCCAAATTCGCTTGAATAAGAATAAATCCTGGCTTCTCATCAAACTATAATGAGCGCGACGCTTGACATTTCCTTTGCCTAGTATAGTATAGAACGATTTGATCTGGTGTGGAGATGATAAAAGTAGGCTTAACGGGGTGTGGCACTATTGGGGGTGCTATTGCCAAAGAGATTGACAAAAGGATGCCGGAGTTAAAGCTAGTAGCTGTGTGCGACAGAAATGAAGTGAAGACTCGGAAATTAGTTGAATCTCTCAGTCAAAAACCACGTGTAACCACTCTGGATGAGCTAATAGAGGCCTCTGATCTAGTTATAGAAGCAGCTTCGGCTAAGATAGTAGCTGAGTTGGTCGAAAAAGCTGTAGACCGAGGCAAAGACATCATGGTGATGAGTGTAGGAGGGTTGGTAGATAGAGTGGATCTTTTTGAAAAAGCCAAAGCCAAAGGATGCCGAGTCTATTTTCCCTCAGGGGCCATTGCTGGTTTGGATGCGATAAAGGGGGCAAAAGAAAGTCGGATAGATTCTGTGACCTTAACTACCTATAAACCCCCTTCCGGGCTTCAGGGTGCTCCCTATCTGGCCGAGAAAAGAGTTAACCTCAGCGAAATTAAGGAAAAGACGGTTCTTTTTGAGGGTAGCTGTCGGGAAGCGGTGAAGGCCTTTCCTCAGAATATTAATGTAGCAGCGAGCCTCGCTTTCGCCGGGATAGGACTGGAAAAGACCAGGGTCAGAATGGTGGTAGACCCCGCTCTAAAACGAAATATCCATCACATCGTGGTTGAAGGGGACTTCGGTAGATTGGAAACCCGGACCGAGAATCTACCTTCCCCTGTTAATCCTAAGACCAGCTTTCTCGCAGTTCTCTCGGCTATTGCTACCCTTAAGGGGATAGTTAATTTCTTAAAGGTAGGAACTTAGTAAAAAAAACCAACGATTTATAGAGGTAAAAACCATTGGATATATCTGTAGTCAGACCCGTTATCCAGAATGCCTTGAGGGAGGATATAGGAAGAGGCGATATTACTAGCCAGGCCATAGCCCCATCTTCTTTGACCGGGAAGGCTTGTATAATTGCGGAAGAGGAAGGGGTTCTGGCAGGAATAGAGGTGGCTAAAGAGGTCTTCAGGCTGACTTCGGGTGAGAAAGTTGAGTTTATCAGTGAGTTAAAGGATAAAGATTCTCTAAAGGGAGGACTTTCTATACTTATTCTCCAGACCAATCTTTTAGCTATTCTTAAAGGAGAAAGGGTGGCTTTGAATTTTCTGGGCCGACTTTCCGGAATTGCTACTTTAACCAAACAATATGTTGAATTGGCTAGCCCCTTCGGAGTAAAAATCCTTGACACCCGGAAGACAACTCCCAACCTGCGAATTCTGGAAAAATATGCCGTGAGAACAGGAGGTGGGCTCAGTCACCGCTTTGGCCTTGACAGCGGGATATTGATTAAGGATAACCATATTCGAATATGTGGATCACTAAGAAAGGCGGTGGAGAGGGTCCATCAGAGAGTTCCTCCTTTTTGGAAGATAGAGGTAGAGGTAAATGACTTGTCTCAGGCCAAAGAAGCAGTGGAGATGGGGGTAGAGGCAATAATGCTTGATAATATGAGACTGGAAGAGATAAAAAAAGCAGTAAAACTGATTCGCCAAAAAGCCAAGGAAACAATAATTGAGGCCTCCGGAGGAATAAATCTGGAAAATGTAGCCAAGGTGGCTAAGAGTGGAGTAGATTTGATCTCGGTAGGTAGCCTAACTAAGGCCACTAGAAATCTAAATATGCGTCTTGAGATTATGAAACCATAGGTTGAGGAGCCTTGCAAAGGATAGATTTGCACATTCATACTATATTTTCAGATGGCACTTATACCCCGGAAGAAGCAGTATTCCAGGCAGGAAACCTTAAACTGGCAGCTATCTCCATAACCGATCATGATAGTGTTGCTGGGCTGGATAGAGCTCTAGCCGCCGGGGAAAGACTCGGAGTAGAGATAGTACCCGGTGTGGAGATGAGTACCGACGTGGGAGAAGATGAGATTCATATTCTTGGCTATTTCCTGGATTGGAAAAAGGACGATTTTTTACGGCAGCTGAAAAGATTTCAGGCTGCTCGGGCAAATCGAAACCAGAAACTACTCAAGAGACTGGATGACCTGGGGATGAGGGTTGATTATAGAGAGGTGAGGAAGCTAGCTCCTCGCGGAGTAATCAGTCGTCTTCATATTGCTCGTTTGATGGTGGAAAAGGGTTATGTGAGATCTATAGGAGATGCCTTCGAACAGTGGCTAAATCCGGGAAAACCTGCCTATGTGCGGAAAATGAAAGTGTCTCCATTTAAGATAATTGGGCTGCTATTAAAAGCAGAAGCCATCCCCGTTCTTGCCCACCCCTTTCTTTCCCACAGAGATGACCTCATTGCCGACTTGATTGAGGCGGGTCTTAAGGGGATAGAAGTCTATCACAGCGCTCATAATCCTAAGACGGTGGCGCATTACCAAAGAATAGCTCAAAAGCACCATCTACTCATCACTGGCGGTTCAGATTGCCATGGAGAGGCTAAGGATAAAGTATTGATAGGAAAGGTTAAGGTTCCCGGGATTCTTTTGATGGATCTTAAGAAAGCCAAGGAAAAGATAAGATGCCCTACGCTTACCTGAAGACCTATGGCTGACCCCCATCTTGAGGAGATGAAAAAGAATTACGAAAGATTTGTAAAGGATAAATTTGCAAAGAGACAAAAACCAGATTTTAAGCCAATAATGCATTAATTGCAGCATTCTTTAAAAGATTTGAAAAGGCAGAGGCAAATCTTGAAATTGGGTGAGGGTTTAAAATGTTTAACCTAAAGTTGTTGAAGGCAGCTTTGGTAATGGTAGCAGTTTTAATTTTTGTAATTAGTTATGCAACAACCACAGCTTATGCTCCAGGCAAGGGTCGAGAACAAAAGGAAACACCTCCGGGTTGGGAAAAAGGGGACAAGGAGAGTTGGAAAGGCGAAGTTCCATCCGATCAAGAAACCAGGCCTCCGGGATGGAAACAAGGAGAGAAAAAAGGTTGGTTTAGCGATGTCCCACTCGGACTGGCTAAGAAAGAAGGATGGGTTCCACCTGGATGGTCAAAAGGAGAGAAGGAAGGTTGGATGAAATCTTTTCCCCCTGGTTGGGAAAAGCGAAGGAAGAAAGAACAAAGTAGTTGGATCAACAACTTAAATGCAGCCAAAGATTCCATAAAGAGGAAAGGTAAAAGGGTAGGTTTCTCACAAGAGGAGATTGAACAAGCCTCTACTTCTTTAGAATTAGCCTCTAGGATAGGCGTACCTATTGAGCATGCAAAAGATATTGTTCAGTCTGCTATGGATAAGGGATTACGAGGTTTAGCAATTGAGAAAGTGACAAGAGCAGTTTCCTACGGTGTCGGTAGAGAGGTAAAATTTGACCAGCTAGGTAAATTTGTGAATGAGAAACTTACAGAAGGATTGAAAGGTGAAGAATTAGCTCTAGAGATCTATATAGAAATTCAGAGAAGGCAGGAAGAAAAGACTAAAGTAAGAAAAGCTATTCAAGAAGAGAAGAAGAAAAAGAAACAGGATGAATAGAAATTGAAAGTAGCAATTTATGCCACCTCTTCTTATGGTTATGGGGGCGGTCTGGGTCTGCTACTGATTCTTATTCTTGATGAGGAACGGAAGTCAAAATGGCTGAAAAATTAATGACTTTCCACAAAAATTCTCCGAAATTCTTTATCAAGACTTATGGATGTCAGATGAACGAGTATGACTCGGAGATTCTGGCTGGCCTTTTAAAGGAGAGCCGCTATGAGTTGACCGCCAGGCCGGAAGAGGCGGATCTTATCTTGCTTAATACCTGTTATGTGCGGGAGAAGGTCAAGCATAAAATCTACTCAAAATTAGGGGAGTTAAAGAAGCTGAAGGAGAAAAATCCCAATCTTATCCTTGGGGTGTGTGGATGTCTTGCTCAAAAAGAGCCCCGGGAAACTCTGCATCAGGCTCCATATCTTGATTTTATTCTGGGAACTTTTGGTTTCAGCCAGCTTCCACGGGTACTGGAAAAAATTGGGGAAAATCATAGTAAAATAATTAGGGTAGAAGAAAAAGAGGCTGTGCCTGAGGGCCTGCCCAAGCAAAGACAAAGTAGATTCACCGCCTATGTTCCTGTGATTAGAGGTTGCAGTAATTTCTGTTCCTATTGTAATGTTCCTTATGTGCGGGGGCCGGAAAGAAGCAGACTTCCCGATGATATTCTAAAGGAGGTTGAAGAACTTTCCTGGCAGGGATGTAAAGAGGTAACTCTTCTGGGGCAGAATGTAAATTCTTACGGTAAAGATTTGAGTGGGAATCAAGACTTTGCTGAGCTTTTAACCCAGATTAACCGGGTAAAGGGCATACAAAGAATAAGATTTACTACCTCTCATCCCAAAGATCTGAGTGATAAATTAATTGATCGAATAGCTCATCTGGATAAGGTATGTGAGCACCTACATCTTCCTTTACAGTCGGGCTCGAACAGGATTCTCTCTCGAATGAGGAGGGGATACACCAGAGAAGAGTACCAAAATCGAGTTAGAGATCTACGGGAGGCAGTTCCGGGAGTAAGTCTTACTACCGACATCATTGTAGGTTTTCCCGGAGAAAGCGAGGCTGACTTCCAGGAGACCCTAGATGCGGTGAAAAGAATAGGTTTCGATGGAGCTTTTACCTTCTGCTATTCGAGACTACCTGGAACCGAAGCCGCGAGACTTGAAGACCAGGTGCCTGAGGAAATAAAGAAAGAAAGACTGAGAATGCTCATTGACCTTCAGCAGAAAATCACCTTGGAAAAAAATAGTAGGTTGGTGGGAGGTGAATTTGAGGTCTTGGTGGAAGGGTTTTCAGAAAAAAGCTACCACCAGCTTCAAGGAAGAGCCAGGAGTAACAAGATAGTCGTTTTTGAAGCGCCGAAAGAACTAATAGGTAATTTTGTCAGGGTGAGGATACTAGAAGCAGGCTGCTGGGCTCTGAGAGGGAAGACCCTTCCTTGTTAGATGCTCTTTTAGTGATTGTGGGACCAACCGGGGTGGGCAAGACCGAGATAGCAGCAGACCTGGTGCAGAATATTAAGGGAGAGATAATTTCTGCTGATTCACGCCAGGTTTATAAGAACATGGATATTGGAACGGCCAAGCCCTCCGCTGAGCTGCTGATAGGGGCTCCTCACCATCTCATCGATATAGTTTTTCCTGATGAGATCTTTAACGTGGCTGAGTTTAAATCACGTGCCGAGGCTATTATTGAAAGACTTCAAGCGCAGAATAAGCTACCTATCCTGGTGGGTGGTAGTGGGCTTTACATAAGGGCCGTGATTGATGGGCTATTTGTCGGTCCAGGGACAGATTGGGCCTTGAGGAGAAGATTAAAAGAAAAAGAGAAAACTGAGGGTGAGGGAACTTTGTACCGAGAGCTGGAAAAGATAGATCCCCTCACGGCCTCCCGTCTGCATCCGCACGATCAAAGAAGAATTATCAGGGCTCTGGAGGTCTACTATCTTTCTGGTAGGGCTATTTCTTCCCATCAAAGCCAGTCTCCCGGCCCCTTAGCTAGGACAGTTATAATTGGCTTGAAGAAAGAAAAGGAGCGTCTTTATTGTTCGATTGAGCTGCGGGTAGACGAGATGATAAAAGCAGGCTTAATCGAGGAGGTTGAAAGACTTCTGGCTGAAGGGTATAGGGAGGATCTTCCCTCCATGCAGGGATTGGGTTATCGACAGATTGTAGAGTATTTAAAGGGAAGGTGTTCAAAAGAAGAAGCTGTAAGATTGATTAAACGGGATACCAGAAGATTAGCCAAGCGTCAATTTAGTTGGTTCAGACGCGATAACCGAATCACCTGGCTGGACCGAGATAAATTTTCCTCTTTACCCGAGATCTCCAATGAGATCATAAGAATTCTTACTCGCCAAATACCAGAAGCTAAGGCCGTTTTGCGGGTTAACCAAAGGCAAAAGTTATGAGTCCAGAGGCACAGCTTAAGCTAATAAAAAGAAATACGGTGGAGATCATTCAGGAAAGAGAGCTTTTGAGGAGGATAAAGAGTAAAGGTTCTCTAAAGATAAAGTTTGGGGTTGATCCCACCACTCCCGACATCCATTTGGGACACAGTGTTATTCTTCTCAAATTAAGATGCTTTCAAGATCTGGGGCATGAGGTCATTCTTTTAATTGGGGATTTTACGGCCAGAGTGGGGGATCCCAGTGGAAGGATTAAGACTAGAAGACCTTTGTCCAGCCGCCAGATAATGACCAATGCTAAAACTTACCAGCATCAATCCTTCAGGATTCTCGATCCTCTCAAAACTAAGGTGAGGTACAACTCTGAGTGGCTAGGTAGGATGAATTTTTCCCGGGTTCTAAGGCTAGCCTCTCACTATACTGTTGCCAGAATGCTGGAAAGAGATGATTTCCATAAGCGATATCAAGAAAATTACCCTATAGGTCTACATGAATTTATGTATCCCTTGATGCAGGCTTACGATTCAGTGGCTTTGAAAGCGGATGTAGAGATAGGGGGGACAGATCAAAAGTTCAATCTGCTTTTTGCAAGACAGATACAAAAATCCTATGGTCAACCTCCTCAGATTGTAATTACTATGCCCATTCTTGAGGGAACGGATGGCGCGGAGAAGATGAGCAAGAGCCTTGGTAATTACATCGGGATAACCGAACCTCCCCAGGAGATGTATGGTAAGATTATGTCCTTACCTGATCATCTATTATTCAGGTATTTCAGGCTCACTACCCTTTTGAGTGATGAGGAGATAGGGTTGAGAGAATCACAACTCCAAGAAGGGAAACTTCACCCCAAAAACATCAAGCAAGAGTTAGCTAAGGAAATAGTTAGCTTTTATCATGATAGATCCTCGGCAGAGACCGAAGAAGCAAGATTTGAGACTGTTTTCGGAAAAAAGGAGGTCCCTGAGCAAATTCCTTTCTATTATCTCGACATCAAGCACATGAAGGAAGGTAGGATCTGGATTGTGAAGCTGCTTCAACTAACCGGTCTGGTAAGAAGTGGTTCGCAGGCTCGTCGTCTAATTGAACAGGGAGGGGTAAGATGGGACGGGGAAAAAGTCCAGGACGTTAATTTGGAGATCCGTCCGGCCGATGCCCATATCTTACAGGTAGGCAAAAGGAGATTTGTGAGAATAGTTAAAAGGTAAAAATTATCCGGTTGATAAAAGTAAGTGGGAAATGAACAAAGATAAAAAGGCTCAAGACTCTGAATTTTTGAGAAGGATTTAAGAGATGGTTAGTGATGAGGTAAGGAAAAGGGTAGAGAAACTACGTGAGGAAATTCATAGGCATGATCACAAGTACTACGTGGAGAACAATCCCGAAATCTCTGATTATGAATATGATCAGTTGGTAAAAGAACTTAAGAAGCTAGAAGAGAGGTATCCCTCCCTGCAGAGTTCTACCTCTCCTACCCAGAGAGTTGGCGGCGCGCCGGTGGAGGGATTTCCTACCGTAGAACATCCCATTCCTATGCTAAGTTTGGAAAACACCTATTCTGAGGAAGAGATCAGGGAATTTGAGCGCAGAATCCATCGGGAGCTTCCAGGAGAAGATTTTGAGTACGTGGTGGAGCTAAAAATAGATGGGGTTTCCGTCTCTTTGTTGTACGAGGATGGCAGCTTCTTAAGGGGCTCTACCAGGGGAGATGGCAGAAGAGGTGATGAGATTACTGCTAACCTCAAGACTATTCATACCATTCCTCTGAAACTACGTAAAAAGATCCCGGGCACGATAGAGGTAAGGGGAGAGATTTATATGACTAAATCGGGATTCTTGAGTGTGAATAAGGAGAGGGAAGAAAAAGGAGAGCCTCTTTTTGCCAATCCCCGCAATGCTGCCGCTGGTTCACTTAAGCTGCTAAATCCCAGGCTAACCCATCAGAGACCTCTAGATAACTTCATCTATCTTTTTCCCTATTCTACGGAGGTGCCGATTCCCTCCACTCACATGGAATGCCTTGAAAAATTGAAAGAATGGGGATTTAGGGTAAACCCGTACCTTAAGCTTTGCGGGAGCATAGGAGGGGTAATTGATTTCTGTAACTCATGGGCTAAAAAAAGAGAGGAGCTGGATTACGAGGTGGACGGGATGGTGATCAAGGTAAACAACATAGGTCAGCAGTCAAGACTTGGCTCTACCACCAAGAGTCCCCGGTGGGCCATTGCCTATAAGTTCCCAGCCAAGCAGGGTACTACCACCATAAGGAACATTGTCGTTCAGGTAGGAAGGACAGGAGCTCTTACCCCCGTAGCTGTCCTCCGGCCTACTCCTCTAGCTGGAACCACCATTACCAGAGCCACATTGCATAATGAAGATGAGATCAGGAGAAAGGATATCAGAATAGGGGATACGGTATTAATCGAAAAGGGGGGTGACATCATCCCTCAGGTAGTGAAAGTGGTGGAAAACAAAAGAAAGGGTGGGGAGAAGAAATTCTCTATGCCCAGGAGTTGTCCCGTCTGTGGAGCAGAGGTGGTAAGACTGGAGGATGAGGCAGTGAGCCGATGCATTGGTTCATCCTGCCCGGCACAACTCAA
>JBHIEA010000039.1:0-12120 GCA_046760365.1 bacterium | reverse complement strand
AGAAACAGAGCATGAACACCCGGAGGTCCATCCGTGAGGTTGCCGAAGCCATCATCTTGACCAGAGAGATAGAGGCTGGGTAAGGGGCCAGAAATTTGTTGATCATTCTTCTTCTCTTAGCGGGAATCACCGAAAGCTTTCTTTGAATTTCTTTTTTCACTGAATATACCTCCCCCACTCCCTTCTCCCTTAGCAGTACTCCCAAAGTGGATAATCTTATCCCCCCAATACTTTTAGCTCATCCGGTTATGGAGAAATAAGGGGTTGACGATTGAGAATTTTATGTTATTATTAAGTTAAGAAAATAAAACCTTTGTTTCATATATGGAATAAATGAGTCAGCAAAGACTAGTTCCAGCGGTAGATAGAGTCCTCAATATCATCGAATTATTAGCAAATGAGCAGGAACAGCTATCATTTTCTGAGCTTAGCTCTTCTTTAAATATCCCCAAGCCTTCGCTTTCACGATTGCTGTCTAATCTACAGCAAAAGGGTTATGTTAGACATAATCCTGTAACCAGGAAATATCAACTGACCCTTAAGCTTTTGACCCTTGGCGATAGACTTCTAGATAGACTGGATTTACGGGAAAAGGCGAGAGCTTCAATGCAGAGGTTGATGGAAAAATCGAAAGAAACCGTTGAACTCGCTATTCTAGATGATAAAGAGATAGTTTATATCGACAAGCTCGAAAGCTACGAGTCTATAAGGCTCGTAGCCCATATTGGAAGCAGATACTCAACTTTGCATCCAACTGCTGTGGGAAAGGTTTTTCTGGCCTATATGTCTGAGGAAGACTTTGAATATATTATAAGAGAAAGAGGGTTAAAGAGGTTTACGGAAAATACAATCACTGATGTCGAGAAGTTGAAAGAAGAGTTAAAGGAAATCCGGGCAAATGGATATGCTTTTGACGATCAGGAGGTAAGGCTGGGAGTTCGACGAATCGCCGGCCCCATATTCGATCATTCTAAAAAGATAGCAGGTGTTATTGGCATTGCCGGACCCACCTTCCGCATGAGACGAGGACGAAAGGAAGAGCTAGGCAGGATAGTTAAGCAAGCAGCCAGGGAGATTTCAAATGAACTCGGCTGGGAAAGATCAGAGAATGAAACGTAAACAGATTCGAAAGACAGCCCTTTTGGATTCTAAGGTGCACGCAGAGTCCTGGTCTGCCTTATTGTCCTTTCATGGCTCAGTCCCCATCCTAAACAAAAGAAAAGTCGAAAGTGGTTTACACTAGCTACAAAATGAGTTGTTCAGATCTTTTGAAGGCGGCAAAGCTGGAAAATAGGGCCGACAGGGGGTGAGGAGTTAGGTAGGGAGGGCCGATCCAGCGTGGAGATATGTGAAGTAGCTAGGAAAGCCGTGTGACTGAAAAGGTCAAGTCCAGTTTGAAAAGGCGAGAACAAGAGATAGATCTATGGTATGGCTGCTGAGGCGTCACCAGACGAAAAGATTGATAAACAGACTGGTGAGACTTAAGATACCACGCCTGCTTGACCCTGTAACCGTGTTCAAATCATAATTAGAAACTGATTTAAAAACAGAAGAACAGAGGTTCTTAAATAGTTACGTCCCAAGGGCATAATATGACCAAAAAGAGGAAAATGTCCGTTTACTTGTTGATGGTAATTCCTCTCCTAGTAGTAATCGCCATCTTTTTCGTATATCCTCTTACCCAGATTTTCTACCTGAGTTTTTATGAGTATACTCCTCTAGTGGAAAAAAAATTCTTGGGATTTGGTGCTTATGCTAGAGTACTAAGCGATGAAGTATTTATAGCTACCATCCTTCGTAGTTTAATTTTCGTAGGAGTGACGGTGGGAGCAAATCTGATGATCGGAATGGGATTTGCCCTACTCACATATAAAGAGGTACCGGGGGTGAAACTGTTGAGGACCATCTTGATTATCCCCATGCTCTTTATCCCTGCTGCTTCTGCTATCACTTGGTCTTTGCTGTATAATGAACAGATAGGCCTTATTAACCACTTTTTAAAAGCAATAGGGATTAGACCAAGGGAGTGGCTAGCTCATGGCAGCACTGCCTTTCCTGCGGTTATGGTTGCTGACATTTGGGGTTGGTTACCTTTTGTCTATTTAATTCTACTGGCCGGACTCCAAAGCTTGCCCACGGAGTGCTTTGAGGCTGCAGATATAGATGGTGCCTCGGCTTGGCAAAAGTTCTGGCATGTTACGTTGCCTATGATGGAACCGATCATTGCCATAGCTACTATCCTAAAATCGTTAGATGCTTTTAGAACTTTTGTATACATGTGGGTAATGACAAGAGGAGGGCCTGGCGATAGCACTCAAGTCTTAAGTACCCTCATTTTCTCAAAAGCTTTCAGACTTTTCAAATACGGATCGGGATCTACCATGGCAGCTATCACTTGGGCAATGGCTTTTGTCATGTCTCTAGCTTTCCTTCTGGTTTTTAGGGAAAGGGCTCGTCGTGAAATTTAGAAAGATCCTTATCAGGACAATAATTGGTGTAATTGTCGCCGTAGTGATGATTTGGAGCTTATTTCCACTGCTCTATCTGTCGATTATTTCTTTTGCAGGACTGGGAGCTCTTCCTACTACCTTGCAGCTACCCAGGCGTCTCACCTTGGATAACTGGCGAGAGGTGCTATGGGGTGAAGCAGCGATTTGGCCATATATGTTGAATTCCTTAATCATTGCTGCCGTAACTATCGTTATTACTCTATTGATTGCCTTACCTGCTGCCTACAGCTTCTCCAGGTTTCGTACCAAAACCAATAGGGCCATATTTGTCCTGGTGTTGTTTTTTCGAATGGTGCCTTATATCTCACTTGTCATTCCTATATTCTTTTTGATGAAAAGATATGGTTTGCTGGGCGCCCGTCTTGGTGTGAGTTTGTCTCATCTAGTCTATACGGTTCCTATAGGTGTCTGGTTGATGAAAGGATACTTCGACATGCTTCCTACAGAAATGGAAGAGGCCAGTCTAATAGACGGTGCCAATAGATTCCAAGCATTTTGGAGGATCAGCGTACCCCTTTCAGCTCCGGGAATGGCTGTCACAGCAATGTTTACCTTCTTGCTCAGTTATATCGAATATCTGTTTGCTCTCATAATCACGAGACAACCTACATTTACGGTTTCGGTTCGCCTTACCATCTACATGGCAATACATGAGACTCTCTGGCGACCTATGGCCTGTGCATCGATAATAAGTATGATTCCCATGATAGTTGCCTTCCTATTTCTTCAAAAACATCTCGCTCGAGGCTTTACTCTTGGCGCTGTAAAATAGATGTCTCATGTATTTTGGAGGATTATTAGAGCGTTTTCTCCCTGGAGACGAAATGAGGTATAATGGAAACGTCAGAATTTGCACTATGTTGGTGACGGGTGCCAAATCTAGAATTTCTTCACCATTTCCTATATTCCTGGATTTTTCTAGGAGGCGGGCAGATGATAAGCTATGAAGTTTATAGGTTAGAGAGAATATGATTTTAGAACAGGAAAATGTGAAATCTGGTCTTTGACAACAAGAAGTAGAATCTTTGAATTGGATAACGTCCGACATTCTTGATAGAGGAGGTGATGTGACTATGATCTAGAGGGGTAAGATAAAGAGTCCGAGTTTAGGTGACTCGGGAGGTACGGGAACCAAAGTACCTAAAAAACGAAGGAGGATAGGATGAAGAAGATTCTGCTAATTTCATTGGCTATGTCAGTGACGGCAGCTTTATTGCTTGGTGGGCCGTCGCAGGGGTTATCAGAGAAACCTGCAAAAATAGACCTGAGTTGGGAAAAGATATGTGGGGAGAAGCGTTTCGAAGGTGTGGATTTAAATGTCCCTACTATAGCTGGATGGAGAAGTCGAAAGCCGGCCTGGGATCGCGCAGCAGAATTTACCGAAAAGACTGGGGCAACTTTCACGGTCCAGGGGTGGCCTCACGTGGATGTGTACACCAAGATGTTTGCAGAATCCCTGGCAGGGACCGGAGCTCTTGATTTTGTAACCGGGTTAGAGATAACTTCCCCCTTGTTCCAGCAGTTTGCCATACCTTTGAATGACTATATTGAGAGAGATTTTGGTAGCGTGGAAGAATTCAAAAAACTGTTTTATCCGGGGCTGATCGATTACTACACCTATGATGGAAAAGTAAAGTTTATCCCTTACCATTATGGTGGAATGTATATCGTTTACAGAAAAAAGCTATTTGAAGATCCTAAGGAAAAAGCAGCCTTTAAAGCTCAGTATGGATACGAACTAGCACCCCCCAAAACCCGGCAGCAGTTGATAGACATTGCCAAGTTTTTCACTCGACCAGAAGAGGAGCTTTGGGGTCTCGTAGTCATGGGCAAAGGACCTCCGGGTGGTTTCACTGTATTAGCGACAATTATGGGTGCAGGATATAACTTGCTAGATTCCAAGACTGGAGC
The DNA here is from genome assembly GCA_046760365.1 of bacterium. GTDB lineage: Bacteria > Aerophobota > Aerophobia > Aerophobales > AE-B3A > AE-B3B. Next base: position 7,699 of record JBHIEA010000039.1, on the reverse strand, counting down.
GCCTCCCTTTAAGGAGCCCGAGGCGCGTAAAAAGGTAATTGAGGCAGTAAGTCTTTGGGACGACTTAATTCGCAAGTACAAAGTGATGCCTCCAGGTACTGCAGCAGTAGCCCATACTCATGCTTATGAAATGTTCGTTGGAGGACATGCTGCCATGAGCTTTGGGTGGTATGGAGACTACGAGGATAGATTGAAGTCTCCTGAAATCATAGCCGATATTGGGGAGGTTGGTAATTGTCAGTTCCCCATACCAAATCCTGAAAAAGGTGGTCTGTACATGGTTACCTGGGGATGGGGAATACATAAGGATTGTAAAAGTCCCGATGCTGCCTGGGAGTTCATAAAGTGGACAATATCTAGAGACATTCAGCTAGCACAGGCGCGGGAAGCAGGTACGGCTTCTCCAATTATGCACTTGAATAAGGAAGCAGCAGCTAAAGGCTGGATCGCCATGTCAAACCTGAAAGAGTGTGAGCGAGGGTACTTGCCCCGAGATCGGAGCACCCGGGGGTGGGACATAATTGAGTTATACTGGACACAAACGGGCGCGTATCTGGCGGGAGATCTGACTCCGGAGGAATATGTTGATGCTCTAATTGAAGGAACGGAGAAAATTATGGAGTAAGGAAAATCAGTACTACGGGCTTCGTACTTCTAAACTTACGGCTGCTGATTTGTGAATACCGGTCGCTAGAGTGAGGAAGAAAAGCCCCTGGGGGGCGAAATCGGCTATTGGGGTGCGCAGGAAGCTAACGGGGAGCGGTGCCAATGTGCTGTTTCCTACTTCCTGCGCATCCAAGCTATTTTATTCAATATAGAAATTGGCTGCGGTAAGGTAGGACTCCTCGAACTTATTCCCGTTAGATCCTAAGTTCTTAGAAGTTCTGTAGCCAACAATGACGGAGAGTCCATAGCGAGGCAGAATCTGAATAACCTGAGTCAAAAATCCGGTCAGCAACAAAGGTAAAAGTCAAAGCAAATCTGTCGACATGTGTAGTAGTGACCGGGCCTGCTATTGCCGGGCAGGGAGTCTTTGACTCTTTTCCAGTGTTCACTTTTTTTCTTCATTTCCTGTTTTAATTCATACTAAGAGGAAGGCATTACCTGGAATTATGTGGTTAATAACCCTGATGCTTGATCCTTTCATCTCTTTAGAAACTTGATGTTCCTTCTTTGTTAGAATTAAGTTTAACATGACTTGTCCTAAGAAGCAAAACCTATATATTCTACTAGAAATATGAGCAAGACCCTGAGGAGGTTTATATATGAGAAAAGTGGTAGTCTTAGGCTTAGATGGATTTAGTTCTCATTTTGTTCGGCAGTGGTCGAATGAACTGCCTAGTTTGATGAAGATGCAGAGGGAGGGAATATGGGGCGTTTAGAATCTACAGTCCCTCTTACTATTCCTCAGGTATGGATATGTGCTCAGTGCGGTCGAAATCCTGGAGCTTACGGCTTCTGGGACTTTACCTATAGGGATGATTTTTCTTATCTCGAGACAAAGGCGGTTAATCCTGAAGTTACAAGAAGGGTCGATCTACTATATACAATTCTTCCTAAGCTAATGCAAAAGGTGGCCGTAATTGGTGTACCGTTTACTTGGCCTCCTCCAAAAATTCCTGGTGGTTACGCCATATCTGGCTTTACGGCTCCAACCCTGGGTCATAGCTTTACTTACCCTGATAGCCTTAAGGAAGAGGTCTACAAGTTAGTTGGGGATTACATTATAAATGCAAACAAGACCCAAGTAGATTGTGGTAGAATAGATAATGAGCGCATGCTTAAAAATATATATGAGGAGGTATTTAAATGCTTATTCCACGTAAAAGAATAGGGTTTATAGGCCCTGGCTTGATGGGTAAAGGTATGGCTAAGAATCTTATTCGAGCAGGGTTTCCTCTAGTTGTATACTTTCACCAAAATAGAAAACCGGTGGAGGACCTGGTGAGCATGGGTGCTGAGGAGACAGATGATTTGACCACCCTTGCAAGAAAAAGTCAAGTTATTATGACGGTGGTGCCTGGATCTGCTGAAGTGGAAGAGGTGGTACTGGGAGAAAAAGGACTTATTGAGAGCATGAAACCTGGTAAGATCCTCATAGACAGTAGTACTAGTTATCCGGTCTCTACCAGGAAGATAGGCACTGAACTGGACCAGAGAGGAATTCACATGCTGGATGCTCCTCTTATTGGAAGCCCAAAGGATGCTGACCAGGGTGGACTCAACATAGTGGTGGGAGGAGATAAAACCATTTATGAGCAATGTCATGATCTATTTGAGGTGCTAGGAGGAAAGATATTTTACGTAGGTCAACTGGGTTCAGGCCATACCATAAAGCTCATTAATAATTTCTTATGGTCAAGCAATCTGGCTGCTATTTGCCAAGTTCTTACCTTAGCAGCAAAACAGGGTATAGACATAAAATCTGTATGGGACGTCATTAGCGTCAGCTCAGGTAACAGTTTTATCTTTCAAACCAAGGGTCGGCAAATAATAAATCGAACATTTGAATTGACTTTCAAATTGGCTACAGCCCGAAAAGACCTTTTTTATATAGAAAAGTTATCCCGGGACGCCGAAGTTCCCCTTCCCATGGCGGATATAACTTTACAGATGCTCGATATGGCCAAAGGCTTGGGCTACGGAGACAAAGATATTTCTTGCCTGGTGAGAGCTTGGGAGAATTTTGTAGGAGTTGAAGTAAGGGGTAAAGTCTAAAAAAGAGAACTAGACACCAATCGAGAAAAAAATTCTTTTTGCGAAAGGTAAGTCCAGGCAGTCTGGCTTCGAACTATCTGAGCCAAAATGGCGGTTGTTCTTGAAGGGAGAAAAAATACTGGAGAGAGGGGGATATGTCGGGAAGGTATTGAGAATCAATCGAGACTTGGCCAAATTTGTTGCAACTTTTTCACTCTTTCCCTTGTCAGGTGCTCATTTGAGCTAAAAATTTTTGTTTTAGATTACATTTGCCCTAGATATTTCATCTTTTGATACAGTTTCAGGTGATCCTGAAGACCTTTGGTGGTTCTAAAACCATATCTGGGACCTTCCCAGGATCTAACTAGTTTAATGGAGTTCTCTGAATTGCCAGATCTTTGAACATCAGGCTCTTTGAGATAGGTAAACATGTACTCACACGTAGGAACACTCATAAATAGCTTGATGGTCTTTTTAAAATGACGATTTTTCTTGTGCCAGCCTTCAAAGTATAGCTTGTTCTTTTTCTTATAGGCTTCATCTTGTGATGAGCTATTTTCAAAGATATCTCTTATTCGATCTCTCAAAACAAGGATGTTTTTAAGAAGGTTCTCTTTACAGAATAGGATAATCTCATCCATTATTTCCTTATCTTCCTCGGTGTACCTTTTAGAGAGCTCAAAGGAAAATTCTCCTATAAGACCACACTCTGTTATTCTGTCAGAATCGCAAGGTGGATCTCAAAAATAAGAATGGGAGGTAAGAGGAATGATTAAAATTTTATATGCCGGGGACGGCTCTATACGTGCAGAAACGGAAATAAAAGGAGGCGAGGTAATTACTTACGTGAGTAGAATTATGGACGCGGCTGTGTATCTTCGTAAAACATTAGAAAAAAATCCAGAAATTAGCGTGACACACATGCCACCAATGGTCGCTTTTTCTGAATTTCCGAAAAGAGCTGAGGATTTGACAAACAATTATGATGTACTCATATTAAGTGATATTGGCTATGAGACGCTTGTCCTGTCTCCGGGAGGCGTAAAGTCGGAGCCTCTAACGATTACTCCAAACAGACTAAAAGAAATCAAGAAGTATGTAGAAAAAGGGGGTGGACTCGCGTACTGCGGAGGATACTTTACGTTTCAAGGTCGCTATGGGAGAGGAAATTGGTACGGGACCCCGGTAGCCGAAATATTACCGGTAGAGATACTTCCACTTCCCGATGACCGAGTAGAATCTCCAGAAGGAGTTAAGCCTGAAATAATAGAGGAAAACCACCCAGTTATGAAGGGAATTGAATGGAATACCTGTCCTGAATTCTTCGGGTATAACAGATGTGGGAAAGTAAAAGAAGGGGGAATTCTTTTGGGGAAAATCGGAGGGGACCCCTTTATCGTAGTGGGGAAGTATGGGGAGGGGAGGGTTTTAGTGTTTAGCTCGGATCCCGTTCTCCACTGGGGCGCAAATTTTGTGGAATGGCAGTATTATTCGAATTTCTGGAATCAAACGGTAAGATGGCTTGCCAAAAAAGATTAAGTATTGCCCTCTTTCTCGTCGATTCCCTGAGGTCAAGAAGTTCAAGGGCGTGAAAGGGGCTAAACTACTGGGAAAGATTGGAAAAGACCGATGAAGGTGGGATAACTTGAAGAAAGGGCCGAAGGGGGCGGCACCTAATCTTTAATTTTTAGCTTACCCTCTTATCAAAAAATAGAGATGAGGAGTAAGAAGCTGGAGACTAAAGCCAAAAAGGAGGTGAAAGGGAAGCAGGCTGGTCCGGCTTTGAGATAAAGAAAGTTCTCCAAGGAAAGCCTTGGATAATTGCTCTCTCTTAAGGAGAACTTTCACGGAAATTTGAACTATGGGATAACGATCTCAATTATTTTACAAAGGGAGGGAATACTATGGAAAAAAGCAAAAAGTTGATGCTATTGACATTAAGTGTGGCCATGGCACTTTCATTAGTCTTTACATGGCCGGTAAAAGTTTCAGCTGAGAAGATTGTCCTAACTTTGTGGCATTGGGAAACTCCACCGCATCGAGTGGAGCAACTAGATAATGTCCTTGCTAAATTTAGGGAAGAAACAGGCATTGAAGTTAAACAGGTCCCTATAAGTTTCCCGGAGCTTAGCAGTAAGATATTGGCAGCCATCGCAGCCAACCGCCTACCAGAAATGATTTGGGTAAATCCGCCTCAACTGGTGATTCTGAAAAGACATAACTCTTTAATACCTGTTACGGATCTCTTTAACGAAATCCATGCCGAAGCTCAATTCCTTGGCCCATCTATCGATATATACAAGTATGGTCAAGAGCAACTTGCTATCCCGGTTTACGGGATTTCCTGGCCTTTAGAGTACCGGGCTGACCTTTATGAGGAGAACGGCTTAGAACCACCTGTATATTGGACAGATCTTCTAGAAGCGGCGGAGAAGTTAACCAAAGATCTAGATGGAGATGGGCGAATAGATATCTACGGCATGATGATGCCGTATTCAATTAAAGGAAACTATGGTAGTCAGGTAGTTTGGGGATTCTTACGGACCAACAGGGGAAATGTAGTCGTGGTAGAGAACGGTAAGGAAAAAGTAGTATTCAATTCCCCACAGACAATAGAGACATATAAGTTTCTGAAAAAACTCACGGGGTATACCTCTCCTGGTTCTGAGAATATGGACTGGGGAATGGGAGAGCTGCAAATTAGAACCGGCAAAGTTGCAACGGCGGTATACACGGCTGGCTTTTTGAGTACCCTCTACAGGAAAGGGTTAGAAGAGATGGCTAAAAAGTGGATGCAGAAGTTTATCCCCAGACCTAAGGATGGTCGAATAGGCCACACCGCGTATACAAGAGGGTTAGTTTTAACAACAGCGATAAAACGCTCAAAGGAAATAGAAGCTGCGGTAGAAAAATTTGTCAGGTGGCAGTACCAACCTGAGAACTATGCTGAGATGATGATGATGGAACCAGTATTGTTCGTCCCGGTTGTCAATGGAAAGAGCATGATGGATGCCTTCTTCGCCAAAGAACTCATAAAGAAATTTAGACATGCGATGGAGGTTCAGATAGATGTGTTAAATAACAGTAGTGTCATTGGGTTTGTGAAAGGAAAATCGCCTCATGCTGGGGAACTGGAGGGTTCGTTTACTCTAGGTGCTACATTGCAAAACATGGTTCTCAAGGGGTGGAGTGCTGAAAAGGCGGTAGAGTGGGCTCAGAAAAGATACGAAGAGATAATTAAAGAGTAAGGGGATACGGTTACTGGAAACTGAAATTTCTTGCCAGCATCGCCTCTCTCATCGGAGGGAGGCGATGTCATTTGACAAGGGAGTGAAAAAATCAAAAAGAATATCACAGAGAATGAAAGGGTTTTGGGCTGGATCTTAAGTGCTCCATCGGTGATTTGGATTTTATTAATTATTGTTTATCCAGTAATATTAACCCTTTGGATTAGCCTGCATCAGCAAAAAATGGTAGAAGCCAGTCCACCTTTTATCGGATTGAAAAATTACCTCGATCTTTTACCCAGTGCAAAATTCTTATTTCAATTAAAGTTGACCGTAATCTGGACTTTTCTCAACATAGCCTTGATAACCCCTGTAGGAGTATTACTTGGTCTTTTATTGAACTCTCAATTCAGAGGTGTGGGCACCTTAAGAACCTGGATTCTATTCTCCTGGATAATTCCTATAGTAGCCACCACGTTAATATGGCAATGGATGTTAGAACCAGCGGTTGGGGTGATAAATTTCTTGCTGTATGAGATAGGCATTATACGTTCCTATGCTAATTTTCTTGGAGATCCGTCTATAGCTATGCTGAGCATAGTTGTAGTCAACGTTTGGCGGTGGAGTCCTTTCATGGGGGTAATGACATTGGCGGCGTTGCAAAACGTTCCTCAAGAGTTATACGATGGGGCCAGAGTTGACGGAGCTAATGCATGGCAAACATTCTGGTATATTACCTTGCCCCAAATTATTCCCACCGTTTCGGTGACTTCCTTTATTTTGATGATATGGTTATTCAATATGTTCCCCCCTATATGGCTATTGACCGAAGGAGGTCCCGTCGAAAGTACCACTACTTTACCCATAGCCATATATAAAGAAGCTTTTCGGCTTTTCAGAATGGGAAAAGCAGCTACTTATTCGATAATTTTACTAATTGTGGTATCCGCATTCGTGGCCGGATATATGAAGTTGTTTGTAAAATCCCGTGAGGAAGTAGTGAAATGAAGGATCCAAGAAAGATCCCCAAAAAAATAGTTCTTACGCTACTATTGTTGGTTGTTATTGGATGGTATTTCTTTCCTGTTTACTGGGCATTGATAACCTCTTTTAAGACTCCTTTAGACTTGATGAGCTCAAGACCAATTTTTTTTCCCAAAAAAATGACCCTATCTTCCTACGAAGATGTATTTTTGCGTTCAAAATTTCCATATTATTTGAGAAGTAGTATCATCATAGCCTCGATGGTTACAATTATTACTCTGATTCTTGCAACTGGTGCCGCCTATAGTTTGAGTAGATTCAGTTTTAGAGGAAAACGACTCTTTTCAAATTTAATTTTGTTGGTCTATCTTTTTCCGGGAATCCTGTTGGTTGTGCCTATCTTCAAAATGATGACCACAGTTGGCCTTTATGATTTGTTACCCAGCGTTATCTTGGTTCACGTCACTATCACCTTGCCATTTTGTATATGGACCTTAAGTACGTTTTTTGATCAAATACCTCCCAGTCTTGAAGACGCTGCTCGGGTAGACGGAGCGAGTAAGCTAAGTGTCCTGTACAAATTATATCTTCCTTTGATAGGCCCAGGATTGGTCACTTCAGCAATTTTTTCCTTTGTAGCCTCATGGAACGAGTATATATTTCCTTTAATTTTACTTGCAACCCCCGAGAAAAAAACTATCCCTGTCGGGATTGCCGGCTGGGCTGCTTCTTACACCATAAATTGGGGACAAATTACCGCGGCGGTCATTTGCTCCATTATTCCCGTAGCG
>JBHIEA010000038.1:0-12513 GCA_046760365.1 bacterium | reverse complement strand
CCCGGGAGATAATCAGGATGGGAGTCAGTCTGGTACCGGAAGGAAGACAGTTGTTCGCTCCTCTAACGGTTATGGAAAATCTTACTCTGGGTGCCTATCAACGCTATAGAAAAGATGAAAAATCTAAGATTAACCATGATCTGGACATGATATTTGAACGTTTTCCCATATTAAAAGAAAGGCGATCACAGGTGGCGGGAACCCTCAGCGGGGGCGAGCAACAAATGCTGGCCATTGGCCGTGCTCTTATGTCAAGACCGAAGCTCCTTTTGTTGGACGAACCTTCTATGGGACTTGCCCCCCTGGTAGCTACTCAGATTTTCCAAATAATATCTGAACTGCACCGGCAAGGTACCACCATTCTCCTGGTAGAACAAAATGCCGGAGCGGCATTCAAAATATCCAAAAGAGCCTATGTCATCGAGACTGGGAGGGTGGTTCTGCAGGGAGCCTCGGAAGAGCTTCTGCACAACCGGGAAGTAAAAAGAGCCTATCTAGGCAGAGAATACAAAGAGGTCTGGGAACAGTAGATGTCAATCTGGAATCCTCATTTTGAATGTATGGCAAAGGATGAACTGAAACAACTCCAACTGGAAAGACTTCAGGCTACCCTTAATCGAGTCTACCGAAGTGTTGCTTTTTACCGAAAATTGTTTGATCAGGTGGGATTTGTCCCGGAAGAGATTAATTCTCTGCACGAGCTTTCCAGAATTCCTTTCACTGGTAAGACCAGTCTCCGTCAGAGCTATCCTTACCAAATGTTTGCCGTTCCCCTTCGAGAAGTGGTTAGACTTCAGTGCACTTCCGGCACGACCGGGGAGCCCATTGGTGTGGGCTACACCAGAAATGACCTGGCCCATTGGACTGAAGTGAGTGCTCGAGTACTTTCTGCCGGGGGTGTAACCAAGGACGATGTGGTACAGATCTGCTTTGATTACAGCCTATTCGGCGGAGGGCTCGGTTTCCATTACGGTGCTGAATTAATAGGGGCATCAGTAATCCCGGGTTCCAATCTCGATCCAGCAAGGCAGGTAGTAATTGCACGAGACTACCGGACCACAGCCCTAATAGCTACCCCGGGATTCGGGATTAGACTGGCCGCCGTTATTCGGGAAAAGGGATTGAGTCCTGCTGACATTTATCTTAAAAGGGGTCTTTTTACCGGCGAGCCTTTCTCCGAAAGAACCAGGAAGCAGATAGAAGACGAGCTCAATATCAAGGCAACCGATAATTACGGCTTGAGCGAAATAGCCTGGCCAGGAGTAGCAGCAGAATGTGAAAAAACCACCGGGCTTCACATTTTTGAGGATCAATTCATCCCGGAAATAATAGACCCTCGGACTGAAGAGGTGCTTCCCCTCGGAGAAAAGGGAGAACTGGTGCTTACCACCATAGCCAAGGAAGCATTTCCCCTGATTAGATACCGAACGGGAGACATCACCACCCTGGATGCTTCTTCCTGCGAATGTGGCCGAACACTGATCCGGATGAAAAAAGTAGCCGGTCGTACTGATGAGATGGTCACCATCGATGGAGTGAGCTTCTTTCCTTCGCAAATTGAACACATTTTCTTTCAAGTTTGGGGAGTTGAACCTCGCAGTTGTCTGGTGATTGATCGAAAAGGCGACCAAGACATGGTCCAGATCCTGGTGAAGGTTTCCGAAGAAATCTTCTTTGATGAAATGAAGAAACTTCAGGACTTAAAGTCAAAAGTGGAAAGAGAGATCTACCGGGATTTAGGCATTAGTACCGAGGTTAAATTGGTTGAACCTGATTCCTTCGATCGGGAAACTGAAGGTAAGAGAGTAATCGACAAACGAGAGAAAAACTGAGGGAGAACTTTAGTGAGGTCTGGAGGGGAAAATCCAGAATATCTCGATAGAGAAACCCTGGAGAAACTCCAGTTAAAAGGGTTAAAAAAAGTTGTAGAGAGAACTTATCATAAAGTACCTTTCTATCAAGAGGCATTCCGTCTAAATAGGATAGAACCTGAAAACATAAAAAGTCTGAAAGATTTGGAGAGGCTTCCTTTCACCACCAGAGAAGATCTTCGTGCGGGATATCCTTACGGGTTTTTGGCCTCCTCCCTATCCCGTCTGGTAAGATTACATACCTCGACCGGTACCACCGGTAAACCTAAGGCAGTGTTGTTTACCCAGAAAGACATCGATCAAGCTGCCCAGCTAATAACTCGCTGTATGAGGATGACAGGAGCAGGGCCTGAAGATATTTTTCAAAACATGATGAGCTATGGGTTGTTTACCGGGGGCCTCATTTTTCACTACGGAGCGGAAAGAGCAGGACTATTGGTAATCCCAGCCGGAACCGGGAACACCGAGCGGCAAATAGAGCTGATGCGTGACTTCAAGACTACAATCATACACATAACTCCTAGCTATGCTCTTTACCTGGCTGAAGTCCTGGAAAGGCTCGGATTGAATCCCAGAGGTGATTTTAGCTTGCGCATAGCTTATTTAGGAGCAGAGCCTTACTCACAGGCCACAAAAAGCAAGATCGAGGAAATTTTCTCCCTAGATGCCTACGATTCCTATGGTCTTTCGGAAATGAATGGTCCGGGAGTTGCCTTTGAGTGCAAGGAAAAGTGCGGAATGCATCTCTGGGAGGATAATTTTATAATGGAGGTTATTGATCCCGAGACTTTGGAGCTCCGAAGAGATAACGAAGAGGGAGAACTGGTGTTAACTACCATAAATAGAGAAGCAATGCCTATCCTGAGGTACAGGACTGGTGACCTGACCCAGATATATCCCGATCCCTGTAGGTGTGGACGAGTCCACCGTCGCATATCCCGTATCAAAGGCAGAGTAGATGATATGTTTGTCCTTCGAGGGGTGAATATCTTTCCCTCAGAGGTGGAAAGAATCCTTATGAGTATGCCCGAGGTGGGAGGAAACTATCAGATTGTCCTGGAGCGACGCGGGGGTCTGGATGAGATGAGAGTGATCCTGGAGATTGAGAAAGGATTTTTCAGCGGTTCCCTCAAGGATTTAGAAAGACTACAGAATAGGATCAAAGCTAAACTTAAGCGAGAGTTAATGGTGACTCCTCAGGTAGAGCTGGTAGAGCCGGCTACTTTGCCCAGAACCACAGGCAAAGCAAAAAGATTAATTGATAAAAGGAAGATATAAGTCTAGGCGCTGTTCTCGGTGTCTTGATACCACGAGGAAAGTATTAATATTGAGAAGATTTACATGTGTATCGAGGGACTTTCCCCGACCGGAGGTGGCGCAGCCAGGAGCCTTAGATCAGCCACCTTAACGAGTCTGCTTTGCCGGTTTTTCAGGGGGAGCAGCGAGCGGACCGTAAGGTGCCGAAAGGCAGCGAGCGTTGAGGGGGAATGTTTTCCCCCTCAAGAATAGTTGAGGAAGAAGAAAGACGTGTTGTCTGAGGAGCGAACCGTAAGGTGCCGTAAGGCAGCGCACGAGTTTCACGTCTTTCCCGGACCGCAAGGTGCCGCAGGCAACGAGAAGACGAGCAGAAGCAATTCCAAGCTGATATACAGCGACGGAGGGGAAGAGTCCCGAGATATTCTTGGCCTCTGTTTAGTTGAGAAGTGCGAGCTAAGAGATGAACGTGTAGACCCGAGAGTATCAAAGTGGCTTATCCAAGACAGCGTCGACGCGCTCTAAGGTAGATGGCAGGGTGATAAAATTCAAAAGTAGGTTGAAAGCTTAACTATGAAAGGATATAAAGCAGGACTGGTCTTAAAGGTGGTAGGTATCTCCTATAATCAACTTAGATACTGGGCCAAGATCGGCTTCATTAAACCCAGCATAAAAAGTGCCAAAAAGGGAAGTAGGAGACTTTATTCTTTTGGAGATCTAATAAGATTGAACACAGCTAAAAGTCTTCTGGACAGTGGAATCTCACTCCAGAAGATAAGAAAAAGCGTAGATTATTTGAAAAAACATGAGCCAGAAATAAAAGAGCCTCTCTCCGAGCTCAAATTCCTCACCAATGGAAAAAGTGTTTTTGCCTTGATGAGTGACCCCAAGAAGGTCATTGATGTCTTGAACAAATCACAGTTGGTCTGGAGTGTCGCCATTGGCAAGATCTCCAAGCACACCAAAGACAAAATTCAAGAATAACCCTTTATTTGCCAACTCCTTCCGGTTTTGCTAAACTAACACCCAGTTTTCGCCCATATCAAGCCCATGCCAAAATTTTAAAGAGGTGAAGATTGAAAGTATCCATCATCGGGGCCACCGGTTATACCGGGGCAGAATTGGTCAAGATTCTCTTAAGACATCCTGAAGTAGAGATTGAGACCATAACTTCCCAAAGCTTTGCCGGAAAGAAAATCTCAGAGGTCTATCCCTGGCTGAGCACGGATCTGGTTTGCCAGTCACTTGATTTAGGAAGAATAGCCTCCGTTTCTTCCTTTATTTTTGTAGCTCTTCCTCATGGAGCCTCCATGGAGTTGGTGGGAGGGCTTTATTTGAGAGATACAAGAATAGTGGATCTTTCGGCTGATTTTCGTCTCGACCATCCCCTGGTGTATGAGAAATGGTATGGAGTAGCCCATAAAAAGAAAAACTTACTTAAACAGGCGGTTTACGGTCTACCCGAACTTTACCGGGAAAAAATCAAAGGAGCCCGTCTGGTAGCCAATCCTGGCTGTTATCCTACTTCAGCATTACTCTCACTGGCTCCCCTGCTCAAGTTTAATTTAATAAAAGAAGACAGCATCATTGTAGATTCCAAATCTGGAGTTACCGGAGCGGGGAGAAAACCTTCCCTGAAAACTCATTTTCCCGAGGTCAATGAGAACTTATCTGCTTACCAGGTAGGATGTCATCGCCATATCCCCGAAATAGAACAAGAGTTAGCTAAACTGGCCCAAAAGGAGGTGAAAATCACCTTCATTCCCCACCTGGTTCCCCTCAATCGAGGAATACTTTCTACCTGTTATACCGGCCTAAAGGATTCTTTGAAGCCAAAGGACTTAGGGGGGGTATTTGAGGACTTCTATAGAGGGGAACCTTTCGTGGAAATTCTCCCCCGAGGCTGCTTTCCTCAGGTAAAAGACGTGGTCAATTCAAATAGGTGCCAGATAGGACTCACTTTGGATGAAAAAACGCACCGGGTCATAGTTATTTCCACCATCGACAATTTAGGAAAAGGTGCCTCCAGCCAAGCAGTACAAAACATGAATATAATGTCCGGATTTGAAGAAACCATGGGCTTAAGTTAAGGAGAAACCATTGAAGCAGTTGAAAGGCGGAATCACAGCTCCCAAGGGATTTAAAGCAGCAGGCGTGCACTGTGGGATAAAGAAAAACGAGCCTGATCTAGCATTAATCTATTCAGAGGCTCCAGCAGTGGGCTTTGGGATGTTTACCAGTAACAAAGTGAAGGCTGCGCCAGTTCATTATTCTCTAAGGAAAATTCGCCGCCACCGGGCCCAGGCAATCATTATAAACAGTGGCAACGCCAACGCCTGCACCGGAGAAAAAGGACTTAGAGACTCAGAGAAAATGGCCAGATTGGTGGCTCATCGATTAGGGGTAAAAGAAGCCCTGGTTCTGGTAGCTTCTACGGGAAAGATAGGTGAACCCTTGCCCATGTCTAGGATTGAGACTGGAATAGGACAGCTAGTACAGTCTCTATCTTTTAAAGGAGGTCATCAGGCAGCTCAGGCCATCCTGACTACCGATAAGATTACCAAGGAAATAGCGGTAGAAACGGACATTCCAGCAAGGGGAAAAGGTAAGGTAGTAATTGGAGGCATGGCTAAAGGAGCGGGAATGATCTCACCAAATCTGGCCACCATGCTCTGTTTTATCACTACCGATGCCTGTATAACTGGGGATGCTCTGGAAGAGGCAACGAGGTCAGCGGTCAATAAATCTTTCAACCAGATTAGTGTGGATGGGGATATGAGTACTAACGACAGCTTATTTGTCTTGGCTAATGGACTTTCTAGAAATGAGAGAATAAAGACCTGGCACAAGAAGAAAAAAATAAGAGTCGAGGACGAGAACTTCGATCACTTCTTTCAGGCACTCGATTTCGTGTGTGGATCTTTAGCTAAACTGATTGTCCGGGATGGGGAAGGGGCGACAAAATTTATCGAGATAAAAGTAAAGGGAGCTCCTTTCCCCAAGGATGCCCGCAGGGTTGCCAGAGCAGTGGCAAATTCCATGCTAGTGAAGACCGCCATCGCCGGTGCATCTCCCAATTGGGGAAGAGTGATGTCAGTGGTTGGTGCAGCTCATGCCAAAGTAAAGCCCGATCGGGTAGATGTCTATTTTGACAATTTTTTAGTGGTAAAAGGGGGCATGGGAATAAAGGCGGGAGAAGGAAAACTAAGAGAAATCCTGAAGCAGGATGAAGTAAAAATAACTATTGATCTGCATCAAGGGAAAGCCAAGGCCAGCTTCTGGGGATGTGATTTGACTGAGAAATATGTGAAAATCAACAAAAGATATGTTTAGATACTATGACTGATCCTAGATTCTTGCTGAACCTGAAGATAAAACGCGCAGTATTAGAGCCGCAAAATAGAACAATAATGGTCATGGGTGGATCAGACACCGGAAAAACCACTCTTATTGAGGATCTTCTAGAGCTTCTTCTACCAGAGGTTAGAGTAGGAGTAGTGGATGCTGATCTGGGGCAGTCTCATCTGGGCCCTCCCACTACCATAGCCTGGGGGCTGGTTGAAAAAAAATTCGAGGGATGGGAGAATTTAGAGGTAAAAGATTTCTACTTCGTGGGAGCCACCTCTCCCTCCGGCTATCTCCTTCCCATGATCACTGGAGTCAAGATTATTTATGACAAAGCTAGATCAGAGGTAGATAAGATTTTAGTAGACACTACCGGCATGATAAGGGGAGGATCAGCGGGAGTCTTGAAAAGATGCATGATAGAAATAATTGAGCCCCAAATAATCTTAGCTCTCCAGAGAACCGATGAGCTGGAACATATTCTCATCAGCTTTAAGGGGATGAGCGCACCCAGGATCTATCGGATGAAAGTACCCCCTGGCGTGAGACAAAAGAATTATTCTGAAAGAGTCAGCTACCGCGAGCAAAGATTCAAAACCTATTTTAGAAATGCTCAAAACTTAGTCTTAGCCTGCGACCGAATTGGATTAGGGGGCATTGTCTCGGATCTCTATCTTCACAATCGTTTAATCTGCCTAAAAGACAGGGAAGGGAAAAGTCTAGCTTTGGGTATCGTAGAGGGGGTGGATGGAAGGATGAGGAGTATATCAGTATACACCCCTTTAGATAAAGAAAGGGAAATCGGAGCTATCCTTTGGGGTAAAATCAGGATCAACCTCGAAGGCAAAGAGGTTTGTTAACAAAAGGTGGCGCTATTAAGATTGACAGATTAAGTGAGCGATCTAAAGGTTTTACAGCGATTGACGAGATTTTCTTAGATGGAAGAGTTGGTTTACTTCGCAGCGGCCAATTTTCAGGACTTAAGGTATGTCTCTGCCAGTTCCTTGGTCACCCTCAAAGGTTTACTAAGAACCCTGAAAGGAAAACTCAACACAAACCGGGAGGGATGGTTTCTCATCTCTTCGGCAAGTCTTAGGGGCTTGGTTAAAGCTCTCTTTTCCCATTCGGAAAGTATGGATGAATAAAGGGCTGTTCTGGATATTCTGTACACATGCCCACAGCTTTTACACTCGATCTTAACGATAGAATCCCCGATATAGGTTATCAAAGTTGGGGCCTCACTTAAACACCAGCTACAGTGAAGGGTTGTCTTAACCTCTTTCATCATAATTTGTCTCCTTAATATGGGTGAAAAACTCTTTTTACATGGACTATCTTCTACTTAAATATAACTGCTAAAATAATAGTTACCCACATAGGAATCATAATACCCAGAATCCATTTAAAATTAGTATCTATTCTCGCTAGGAGCTCAGTCCTTAGGCTATCCATTTTGGAGTTGAGGTCTTTTCTCATACTCTCAACTATCGTTTCCAAGTGATTTAATCTTTGACTAATCTGCTCACTAATTCCCTCAAGTTTTGCTACTCTACCTTCTAACTCTTGTGTAGGCATTCGAGGCCTCCATCCTCCTCATTTTATAACATTTTTTATGAAATGTCGAGTCTATCTGGAGACCCTACCCCATAAGCTCCTTTATTCCAGCGATAACATCCCTCTCGTCAGGCAAAAATGCTTTTTCCAAAACAGAGGATGAGGGTGGAGGGGTATTGGGAGCTGCTATCCTTAATATCGGAGCATCCAGATAGTCAAAGGCTCTTTCTTGGATTTCCATCCCTATCTCTGCCCCAAAACCCATAAATTGAATAGCCTGGTGAACTATGGCACCTCTCCCTGTCTTCTGGATAGAGGTTACAATGGTATCTATATCCAGAGGGTATAGATTACGAATATCAATCACTTCCACTTCAATATCTTCCTCTGACAATTTTTCCGCCACCTTTAAGGCAATAGGCACCATAGATAACCAGCAAACCAAGGTCACACTGGGCTTAGAAGGGTCAGCCTCTCTTTTAATCCTAGCCTTTCCTAAAGGAATGAGGTATTCCTCCTTGGGAACCCTACTTTTAGCTAAAGGTTCTCGGTAGAGATTCTGGTGTTCAATGAATACTACCAGATTGTCCTCTCTTATAGCAGATGCTAGCATTCCCTTGGCGTCATAGGCATCTGAAGGCATAGCAATTTTCAATCCCGGCAGGTGGGCAAGTATAGCTTCCAGGCTCTGGGAGTGCTGACCGGCATAACCTTTGCCTCCACCAATGGTGGTGCGGATAGTCAAAGGGATAGTTGCCTGACCCCCGGACATATATTTCCATTTTGCCGCTTGATTTCCAAGCTGATCTAAAGCTTGCAAGATGAAGTCAATGTACATTATCTCCACCACAGGTCTTAAGCCTCTCAAGGCTGCCCCAACTCCGCTTCCTATAATTGCTGCCTCGGAGATGGCGGTATTAAAAATGCGGTTCCTTCCAAAAATCTCAAGGAATCCTCTGGTAACACCGTAGGCACCTCCGTAGTCAGCAACATCCTCTCCCCACATCAGAACTCTTCGGTCCCGACTCATCTCCTGGAACAAGGCCTCAGTTACTGCCTCTCTATAGGTAATGGGCACCTCAGGGTCTCTTCTTAGAAAGTCCGGGTTTTTCAAGATGGGAGAGGTCCTGAACTTTTCAGGAACTTCGCTTGAGCTCGTTTGACTAAAGAGACCGGCATACATTTTCTTGGGATCCGGGCTCTTTGCCACAGCGGCCTTAGCCGCCATAGTCTCATTCCGAGTCCTACTTTCCCTTTTCAATTTGTCAAGTTCCTCGGGGGTGATAATTTTTCCTGCGATCAATTCTTCAGGAAAAGTCTTGAGAGGATCTATTTTCTCCCATGCCTCAAGCTCCTTTAAGGCACGGTAGGTTTCATGCTCAGGAGATTCCAATCTGTCCTTCACGTTATGCCCCTTAAATCTATAGCCCCAAAATTCCAAAAAAACCGGACCCTCACCACCCCTTACCAACTCGGCTGCTCTTTTCGTTGCATCTCTCACCGCCAGGACATCCATTCCATTAACAATCTCAGCATGCATTCCTTGCTTGTTATACCCAAAGCTCCTCTCTGCCAAAAATTCTATTCCCGTAACCTCACCTCTTTGCTGTCCGGTCATTCCGTATTGATTGTTAACGGCAGCAAATATCACGGGAATTCCAAACTCTTTACCCATTAATTTATTGGTGAACTGAGCCATGGTAGCCATATTTATAGCCTCATGGGCAATACCGTTGTTAAAGGAACCATCACCGGCAAAACATAAGGTTAGTCTCCTGTCTTCAAAGTATCTTGAGGCAATGCCCGAGCCAACAGCCATACCCATGCTTCCTCCCACAATCGCATTTGCCCCTAAGTGACCCCGGCTAAAATCGGCTATATGCATGGATCCTCCTCTTCCCTTACAGTAGCCAGCTTCTTTCCCAAACAGCTCCGCTATAGCCCTAAAAAGGTGGAGCCTGAGGGCCTGCTCAACGAGTTCGGCGTGAGTTTTGTCCTTGACTTCAAATCCCAAAAAGTCCGCGATGCGCTCGTCTTCTGTAATTAGGTCAATTAAAGCCACACTGCTCATACTCTTGATAGCAAAGTATCCCTTGGCTAAAGCATCTCCGTGTCCGCGATGATGGCTGGTGATATAATCATCGGGCAGGATAGCTGATACAGCACCAGTAGAAACTGCTTCCTGACCGATTGAGAGATGAGTTGCCCCAATATATAGATATTTCATATCTCCATACCTACCTTTATTCTCTCTTAACTCAAAAATCATTTCCTCGAGGTTCCTGATGAGCCACATACATTTAAGTAAATCTATACATTTCTCTTTGGTAAGGTCCGTTTCCCTCAAGCTTTCCGCCAATGACTTTCGATATTGAAATTTAGGAATCTTATTTTTTATTTCAACAAACCCTGGCTTGAACTCAGGTAATAAAACGATCTCTCTTATCATTTTAAAAATTCCTCCTTCTTTGATTAGGTAGCCGCCGGTAGCCGCCGGTAGCCGCCGGTAGCCGCCGGTAGCCGCCGGTAGCCGCAGGCTTTAGCCTGCGCTTTAGCCTGCGTAAAACAGCGCAACCTAAAGGTTGCGGCTACCTCAAAGTAAAGATTATCCTCCCATCTTGACGAGGACCTTTAAAGACTCTTTAGCCTCTGCGGTTAACTTTACCGCTTGGCCAATTTGGTCCAGACTAAAATTATGGGTGATTAATCCATCGGTATCAATCCTCTTCTGGGAGATATATTCAAGGATGGTACGGGTTTCCAGGGAAGAGCAAGAATAGCTAGCAACAAAGGTAATCTCAGAAAAAAAGAACTGGTGAGGAACAATAGAAAGACTAGCCTCAGGTGAAGTTGGACCAAACTGATAAAGAGTAGCGCCCTTTCCCGCTAATCTAATTGCTTCCTTGAGAGCCTCGATGTTCCCTGGGGTAACCACGACTATGTCGGCTCCTCGCGCTTCGTTTACCTCTTTAATTTTTTCTAAAGCCTCTTCCTTACCGGGATTGATGATGACATCTGCTCCTAATTTCTTGGCTTTTTCGAGTTTAAAGTCAAGAAAATCACTGACGATGACTAAGCCCGCTCCTAAAATCTTAGCTAGTTGAAGATGGATCAATCCAGTGAAACCGGCTCCCATAATAAGGACGGTGTCGCCGAGTTTCAAATTTGCCCGCTTGATGCCTCTCAAGCAGCAAGCCATTGGTTCAATCAAACTCCCCTCTTCAAAAGAAACCTGAGCCGGAAGCTTGAGAACGTCGACTCTTACATTAGGGGGCGGGACCCGAATGTAATCGGCGAATCCTCCTGGGTAAAGCCGGGTCTCCTTGAAAGTCCGGCACATGGTGTAGCTTTCGCGACGGCAGTAATGACAGACGAAACAGGGAACATGATGATGAACAAATACCCGATCTCCTAACGACAAGTTTTCTACTCCCTTTCCCACTTGGCAGACAACACCAGCCGGTTCATGACCGAAAAATAGAGGAGCTCTTGGCTTCATATACCATTCCATTACATCGCTACCACACACTCCACAAGCCTTGACTTCGACTAGTATTTCCCCAGGTCCAATCTCAGGAACGGGAACTTCCTCCACTCTCACATCATCATTGCTATAGTATCTGGCAGCTTTCATTAAGGTCTCCCTGTGGTTTGCTAGTATTGTCAAAAATATTTTTGGCTTCTGACGATTGATCGCTGCAGGATTTATCCTGCGCTTATACACAATAGCTTTGATTTCTTCACCCAGGCTAAAGCCTGCGGCTACCTTCGGTCTCTATTTTACGCACCATCTCCTTATTAGGAATCACACAAATAAAACCAAAGGGCTCATTCCCTGCGTTCTTGAACTGATGGATCTCATTGGGAGGAATGTAAACAACATCGCCAAAGGAAATCTCTGCCTCTTTTTTCCCAAGCAATACCTTACCTTTTCCTCTCAGAATTATTACTCCATGATCATGGGAATGAAGGTGCAAAACAGTCCAACCACCTGGTTCCACTTCGAAGTATCTCATGGCAAAATGGGGAGCGCGCTCATCTCGGCTTATCAACCACCTCACCGTGACTCCCTTGATATCCTTGGAGTCATATCCTTTAGGAGTTATCCCATCCCAATTAAAGCTGCCGGCATCACCCCGGAACTTGTGAATTGCTCCCATCCTGGATCCTCCTTTATTTAAAGACACCTCTAAGTGCTTGGGCTGTCTTAGTAGCATCTTTTCCCTGAACCAGGGTGGTTAACCTCTCCACGCCCAGTTTGTCAACCAGCTCCATTAAAGTCTTGATGTTCTCTATAGACTGCTGGCAGGCATCTATCACGTTCTCCCGATAGGGATAAACATCGAGAGAAAACCAGCCTTCATACTTGATTTTCTTTAGCCAAAAGAAGAGCTCTAGATAGTCCCAGAAGTTCACTGAACCCACAACCATATCATGATCCCATTCCCGGTAATTATCATTGAGGTGAAGGTGAAAAAGCTTTCCCCAT
>JBHIEA010000037.1:0-12556 GCA_046760365.1 bacterium | reverse complement strand
CCAGCCTTCCTCAACCACTAATTGATGACAGATGCCTTCTCCAACATCGTAAAGTTTTATTTGATGCTTCCCGGCGAAATCTCTCATAAGCCTATGGAGGAAAGCTACATCTCGATTGGGAGAGGGAGCATTGTGATCGATGAAGAAGGCTACTTTTTTGGGATTAAAGACCCTTTTTTGACCCATCCTCTCAAAGGCCCTAATAGCCAGAGGAGCGGTTCCATCCTGAGCAAAGGAAAAATCCACCCCACAGACAACAATATTTCCTGCCCACGCATCTTCTCCAGTATGACAAGAAAAGATTTTTTCGGCAATTGTCTTTCCCATCGCCCCCGTCCTTAACTATGGCTGCCCATACTGCTCCATGTATTTCTTGTGAGCCTTCTTCGCTTCCTCCTCTGGAATCTCATGGGGAGTCCCCCGAAGCATAGCCAGAACCACTGTCTTAGCCACATCTTCCAGCATTACCGCAGTCTTCAGAGCTGCCTTAGGAGAGGGGCCAACGGTAAAGACACCGTGATTTTTCATCAAAATAGCGGGAGAGTCTCCTATGGATCTTATAATTTCCTTTCCTATCTCCTCTTCTCCTATTCGAGCATAAGCTCCTACCGGAATAGGTCCTCCAAATTGATCAGCGATAGCGGTAAGACAAACCGGAATGGGCTTACCCAGAGCAGCAAAACTGGTGGCATAGTTGGAGTGGGTATGAACGATACCATTGATATCCTGTCGGTGTCGGTATACGTAAAGATGGGTGAGGGTGTCAAATGAAGGTCTTAAATCCCCTTCAATTACTTTTCCTTCCAGATCAACCACCACCATGTCAGATGACTTCAGATCCTCATACTTTACCCCACTGGGTTTTATCACCACGTAATTTGTCCTCCGATCCCTTCCGCTTACATTGCCACTGGTCATAGTAACCAGGTGATTCTTGGGAAGTTCTAGATTCATTTGCCAGACTTCCTGACGCAGCTTTTCCAACATTATTTACTCCTTTGTTTGTTTCTTAATTCTCTTCAGACACTTCATGACCTTGTTATCCCCCCGGCCAAAATAGTCGTGCAATCTTTCATATTCACGGTAGATTTTCTCATACCACCGATGATTCTCATCGTTAGGGACAAAGCGCTCTCTCCTAAGATGTGCCATATGTTTGGCTGCCTCCACGATTGAGTCATAGCCCCCATTTTCCGATCTGGCTGCCACTGCCCCAAACATGGCCGAGCCAAAAGCGGGAGCCTGAGAGGAGACGGCTATTTTTATGGTTCGACCAGTTACATCGGCATAGATCTGCATAAGGAGTTTATTGCGCTCGGGTAGACCACCACAGGCATAAAGCTCCTCTATCTTAACCCTAGCTTCCTGAAAAGTATTAATTATCTTGTAGGTGCCAAAAGCAGTTGCTTCGATCAAAGCACGATAGATTTCCTCCGGTTTTGTCTCCAGAGTACATCCCAACAGAAGCCCGGAAAGATCGGCATCAACCAGTACGGAGCGATTACCATTCCACCAATCAAGGGCAAGAAGTCCACTTTCGCCTGTCCTCAAACGAGAAGCTTTTTCTTCCAGAAGGTGATGGATATTCACACCTTTTTTGCTGGCTTCCTCAAAGTATGAGGAGGGAACGCAATTTTCTACAAACCAGGCAAAGATGTCCCCTACTCCGGACTGACCAGCTTCATACCCGTAATATCCGGGGAGAATGCCCTCCTTGACTATGCCACATGCACCGGGAATGAGACGGAGTTCCTTGTCTACCATCATATGGCATATGGAGGTCCCCATCACCATAAGCATCTTCCCTGGCTGGGTTATGGTAGCTGCCGGTACGGAAACATGTGCATCTACATTTCCCACGGCAACCGGTGTCCCCTCACGAAGTCCGGTAAGACGAGCCATCTTACGAGTCAAACCGCCGGCTCTGGTCCCCAAGAGATAGATATTTTTGGACATCTTTTCATCAACTATGGCCTCAAAGTGAGGATCCAAGGCTCGGAAGAAATCCTGGGAGGGAAAACCGGTATCATAATCCCATAGAGCCTTATAACCGGCGGTACAGGAGTTTCTTCGCTCTTTTCCTGTGAGTTGAAGGACTATCCAATCCGCTGCCTCTATTAACCTATCTGCTGCCTCATAAATCTGGGGAGCCTCATCGAGAATTTGTAGCGCCTTAGAATAGAACCACTCTGAAGAATACTTACCTCCATAGCGGGCCAGAAATTTCTCTTTCCTTTCACTGGCGATCTGGTTTATCCTATCCGCCTCCGGCTGGGCAGCATGATGTTTCCATAGTTTGACCCAACTGTGGGGATTATTTTTATATTTATCCAACATACAAAGAGGAGTTCCCTGCCTATCAATGGGCATCATGGTACAGGCGGTAAAATCAATTCCTATTCCGATAATATTCTGCGGGTCAGCCCTGCTTTTTTCCAAGAGCTCAGGAATAGTTCTTTTTAACGTCTCTAGGTAGTCAACCGGATTTTGTAAGGCCCAATCTGCCTCAAGCCTTATATGAGTGCCAGGAAGAAATTCATCTATTACCGCATCCTTGTATCCATAAACAGAGCTGGCCACCTCTTCTCCGTCCTCCACCTTGACCAGAAGAGCTCTACCTGATTCAGTCCCAAAGTCAATACCAATAACATATTTAGCCTGCCCCATCCTTACCCCCTTGGTGATTACCTGAAAACTAGAGTATCACCCTCCTTCAATCTATCTCTTATTTTTTGTAACAGTTTAGTTTTGGTAAAATTTTCCTTTTTTCCCATTAGTAAATATTCAGCTTTCAATGGGCTAGAGAAAGCTAAGCGGTTTTGAATATGTAATTTTTTAGAAAATCTTACTGGGAGCATTGGAAAGGCACCGAGCAAATCACAGCCTCAGACTTAGCTAAACAGCTTCCTAGCTACCTCTATCTCTAGCTCATCCCTTAGGGAAAGAAAAAGGCTGGAAAAAGTGCAGTTTATCTGCGCGTCTCTCATTTTGAGAATGAAACCGCGTTCCTGGGGTTCAAGTTTTGGAGAAAGCCTGACCTCTGGGGGGGTTCCGAAATCCTTCAAACTTTCTCTCAGGCTCTTAATAAAATTTCCTTCCATCCATTTCTCATCACGAGGAGAAACTATGATTTCTTCTTTTCCTGAGTCTATGTGGGAAAGAAGGGATTTCTTTATCAAACTAAGATACTCGGCCTTCTCCAGGGAGCTCAGTTTTTGTTCGGCCTGCCTGAATACTTCATCTATAAGCTCTCGCTTGAGGACCAGAAGTTTTTTTCTCTCATCACTCCTCGTTCTTATTACTAATTTTCTTTTCTCATCTTGGGCTTGACTCTCTAATTGGTGGAAAATACGCTTCTTGATCCTATCGGCTTCTTCCCTGGCTTTTTTGATAATCTCCTTTCCTTCTTTATCGGCCTCCTCTTTTATCCTCTCAGCTTCCTGAGTAGCCTTAGCTTTAATATTCCTTACGATATCCTCTAGGGCCATTTCTATTTCTCCATGAGAGGTTCGCGCTAAACCTTTATTCCCATTACTAAAAAAATGGTGATAAGGAGCCCCAGTACGGCGTAAAACTCTACAAATACCGCAAGTACCACTGCTTTCATGGAATCGGCTGGCCTCTTAACGGTAAGCCCTACCCCAGCAGCGCAGACTTTTCCCTGATGCAGAGCTGAGACCAGACCCAGAACAGCTATAGGGACAGCTGCCAGAAAAAGATTCCATCCCTGAGCCGGGGATAAGACTATCGGTGCTCCTCCTACCAGATTTATCTTGATTAGCAAAAGAAAAGCCGCCACGAAACCATAAATTCCCTGAGTTCCTGGTAGAGCAGTAAGAATGAGATATCGGCCAAAGTTTTCTGGATCCTCCGTCATGGCCCCTGCACTAGCCTGACCCACCCAGCCAATCCCAATACTGGAGCCTATCCCTGACAAAGCCACCGCTGCGCCTGCCCCCAACAGTGCCCATGCAAGACCCATTTGATCCTCCTTACCTTATCAGCGTTCAAAAATTAAAGATTAAGAAAGTAAAAAAAGAAACTCCCTGACTCACAAACACTGATCCCTAATTACCGATTTTTTACTAATGACTGATTTTTGTCAACTCTTGAATTCTATCCCGCAACTGCGCCGCGCGTTCAAATTCAAGGTTCTCTGCTGCCTGTCTCATCTTTCTCTTCAGAACCTCTACCAAGCGAGAAACCTCTGAGGGAGGAAGATAATCGGTTTTTTCCTCCCCCACGGCCATCTTTTCATATTTATCCGCGGTGTAGGTCTCGATATCGGCTAAAATTGCCTTTTTAATAGTCTTAGGAGTGATATTATGTGAACGATTATATTGAAGCTGGATTTCTCTTCTTCTCCGGGTCTCCTTTAAAGCACGCTTAATAGAAGAGGTTATCTCATCAGCGTAAAGGATTACCTCTCCCTCTACATTACGAGCTGCTCTTCCCGCTGTTTGGATTAACGAGGTCTCCGATCTCAAAAAACCCTCTTTGTCTGCATCCAAGATAGCTACCAGGGATACCTCAGGTAAATCCAATCCCTCTCGTAGAAGATTAATACCCACCAGAACATCAAATTCCCCCAATCTCAACTCCCTCAAGATCTTGGATCTTTCTATAGTCTCCACCTCAGAATGAAGATATCGTACTCTCACTTCCAAATCCTCTAGATATGCGGTAAGATCCTCGGCCATCCTTTTAGTCAAAGTAGTCACCAGGACCCTCTGAGATTTTTCCACTCTCTTTTTTATCTCCTCCAATAGATCATCTACCGGTCGAGCGGCAGGCTTTATCTCAATCTTGGGATCAACCAGTCCGGTGGGGCGAATAAGCTGCTCCACTATTTGTGAACTCCTTTTCAATTCATAAACAGAAGGAGTAGCTGAAACATAGATGATCTGACTAATCAGGCTCTCAAATTCACTAAATTTTAAAGGACGATTATCGTAGGCTGAAGGAAGACGAAACCCATAGTTTACCAGATTATCCTTGCGCGATCGATCGCCCCCGTACATGGCATGAAGCTGAGGAATTGTCTGATGAGATTCATCGATAAAAAGCAAATAGTCCTTAGGAAAATAATCGATGAGGCAGGAAGGGCGCTCACCCGGAGCTCTTCCAGAAAAATAGCGAGAATAGTTCTCTATACCCGTGCAGTAACCCACCTCTCTTATCATCTCCAAATCATAGTTAGTTCTTGACTCCAGTCTCTGAGCCTCCAAAAGCTTTCCCTGAGCTTTCAGTTCTTTGAGTCTGTGCTTCAGCTCTTTCGTTATCGACTCCAGAACGTACTCTAACCTCTCAGGGGGAGCCAGGTAATGGGTAGCAGGATAGATATAGATCTTCTCCAAGTGATTTTTGGTGTGTCTGGTTACCGGATCAAACAAGGAGATCCTTTCTACTTCATCTCCCCATAACTCTATCCTTACCGCCTCCTCCTCATAAGCAGGAAAAAGCTCGATTACATCTCCTATTACTCGGAATTTTCCCCGGGAAAAATCAATATCGTTCCGTTCATACCTCATTTCCACCAATTTTTTGAGAATTCTTGACCTCTCCACCTCCTGCCCTACTTCTACGACTAACAACATCTCACGGTAATCTTCGGGAGAGCCTAGACCGTAAATACAGGAAACACTGGCTACAATTATAGTATCTTGGCGTTCTAAAAGACTCCGGGTAGCCGAATGCCTCATTCTGTCAATCTTGTCGTTGATAGAGGCATCCTTTTCAATGTAAGTATCGGTCTGAGGGACGTAAGCTTCAGGCTGATAATAATCATAATAAGAGACGAAGTACTCCACGCGGTTGTTAGGGAATAACGAGGAAAACTCACTAAAGAGTTGAGCTGCCAGGGTCTTGTTATGAGAGATAACTAAGGTGGGTTTTTGCACCTGCTGGATCACATGGGCCATGGTAAAGGTTTTGCCTGACCCGGTAACACCAATGAGGGTTTGTTCTCTATATCCTTTTTTTACACCTTCTGATAATTTTTTTATTGCTTGTGGCTGGTCTCCTTTAGGTTTAAGGTCCGAGACCAATTGAAATTTATTCTCCCCCATAAGATCAATCCATGGTTAAAGACCCTATTATTTTTTTGCAAATTCAAAATGGAAGGGAACTATCCCCCACTGTATCTTTTCCTCTTGAATGGGCTCGAATTTCCACATCATTAGATACTGGGAAGCGTGTTCATCTAATCTGGGCAATCCCGAGCTTAGGTAGACCTCAACATTTCTCACCTCCCCACCCGGCAGTACCCAGCATTTTACCTCTACCACACCCGTTTTCCCCTGTCTTTGGGCCCATTCAGGATAAGGGGGTTCCGGCTTCCTCTCAATTTCTCTACCGGCTTCACCCAACGGTCCTCTAATTCCGCGTCCTCGGCCTCCTCCGACTCCTTCCCCTTCTCCTGGCTGGTAGGAGATTCCCCCTCCAATACCTCCAATTGAGGAAGGAACTTTAGAGGGGAGCCCGCTGCCTCGAGGAAGAACTTCTTTACCGCTAACTCCTTTTCCACCTCCAGTAAGAGGCCTTTCTTCTGGTCTGATAGCCCTCTCTCCTTGTAAAGCATACTCGCTAGTTCCGGTCCCCAGAGTGGGTTCAACACTACGGCCGATCAAGGGAACTTTAATCTCACTCTCAGTTCTCACCTGAGGAGGAAGGGTGGGAAGCTTTGGACCTGGTTGTGCGGAGATCTTTACCGGGGAGACCTCAGCGGCCAATCTTGTCTCTTTTGGGGGTGCCGCGGCGACCTTACCTCCAACAGGTTTTCCTCCTTTTTCTTTCAGACCAGCGGCTTTCTCCCCCACAGTCTTTTTCTCTACCTTGACTACCTTAGCTATTTTCTTTTTTTCTTCTACCCTGGCTACTTTCTTTTCTTCCACCTTAGCTTTTTTCTTTGTTGTTGTCACTTTAACTACCCGCTTAGGGGTAGGTTTAGGACGAACCCTAACCAGAGATACTTCCACATATTTGGGAAGGGGTTTAAGAGGAGCCCCTAGGGTGGGGAACAAAAGAATGAGGGAAAAATGAACTACGCAGGAGATCAGAAGCGCCAGTTTAAATCGATTTTTTTCATCCACCTTTTTTCACCACCTTTACATAAGAAGTGAGAATACCCAGTCTACCAGCTCCAGCTTGTTTAGCCAGATCCATAATCTCCACCACCTGACCGTGTCGGGTCCTCTTGTCGGCATTAATGATAACCAAACCTCGACGCCCCCTTAATTGGCCCTTTAGAAGCTTAACCAGTCCTGATTTTTTTACTCTTCTCGTACCAAGATAGATACGGTTGTCCCTGGTAATAGAAATGACAATACTTTCCTCTATTTTTTCCTGGGGTGTGGTAGTGGTGGGTAAATCTACCTTTATTCCCTGAAAAATGGTACGAAAAGTGGTGGTGAGCATGAAAAATATAACCAGCAGAAATACAACATCGATAAGGGGAGTGAGATTAAATACTGCTTCTTCCCGTGATTTTGGGCGACGAAAACGCATCTTTACCTCCTGCTCAACAATTCCAAGAACTCACTGGAGAAATTCTCCAGTTTCCGAACTAATCTATCTGTTCGGTGAGTGAAGTAATTATAAAAAACCAGAGCTGGAATGGCTATACTAAGGCCAAAGGCAGTAGTATACAGAGCCTCAGAGATCCCTCCTGCTAGAGCTCCTGGCTCGCCTACGCCCGCTACAGCGATCTCATTAAAGGCCCTGATCATTCCTCTTACCGTTCCCAGTAGCCCCAAAAGAGGTGAGATAGTGACAATGGTGCTCAGAATCACCAGGTATCTTCCCAGATGAGGCACCTCCATAGAGCCGGCGTCCTCAACAGCCTCTTTGATTTCCGCCTTCCCCACCTCTTTTTTCTCAATCCCTGCCCGCAGAATCCGGGCCGGTGGAGAAGAAGTCATCTCACACAAGGCAAGAACCTTGTCTATCTTCCTTTCCTCATCTGAGTTCAGAATTCCCCGTGCTCGGTCTATAAACTTATCAGCTTTGGACTCGATTATTCTCAGACTTATGAACTTCTCAATGATGATAGCCAGGGCAAGTACAGAGCACAACACCAGAGGATACATTATGGGACCGCCTTTGATCAGAAACTGAAGCATCTTGTCAACTCCTTTACTTGAATTTTTGGAGCAAAACAATCCCGGTTAATCCAAGACTGGTTTATCTTACTACACTAGGTTTTTTTGTCAAGCTAACTAGTTTTTTTTCTTAAGGCCTTGTAGCCTATGTCCCGCCGGTAATACATTCCTTCAAAGTAAACTTTCTCTACTGCTCGATAGACCTGCCGAATGGCGTCCTTCAAATTTTTGCTGAGGGCTGTAACCCCCAGCACCCTACCTCCACTGGTTACCAACTGATGATCTTGCCTCTTGACTCCTGCATGAAAGGCAAAGATATTAGGCAATCGAGACAGCTTTTCCAAACCCTTTATGGGCTTGCCCTTATCATAACTACCAGGATAACCACCCGAGGCAAGAACAACGCAAACAGCAGCCTGAGGACGCCACTCAAGATGGACTTGGTTGAGACTTTGTTGTTGCACGGCCATAAGAACCTCCAAAAGATCATTCCTCAAGCGAGGAAGAGTAGGCTGGGTCTCAGGGTCCCCAAAACGAACATTGAACTCCAGGACTTTAGGCTCTCCCTCCTTAATCATTAGGCCGGCATATAAAACGCCCCTAAACTCTCTTCCCTCTTCCTTCATCCCTTGCAGAGTAGGAATTATAATTCTCCTCATTATCTTCTTATGGAGCGAGGGAGAAATGGGACCAGGAGAATAAGCTCCCATCCCTCCCGTATTAGGACCTCGGTCATGATCATAGATGGGCTTATGGTCCTGAGAGGAAACAAGGGGCCTCACAGTTTTTCCGTCGGTGAGAACGATAAAAGAGACTTCCTGTCCGAAAAGTTTTTCCTCCACCAATATTCTCTTTCCCGCCTCACCAAAGGCCTTTTTTTCCATAATTAACTTTATTGCCTCCACAGCCTCCTTTTTTGTCTCGGTCACTAGAGCTCCTTTGCCGGCTGCCAGACCATCGGCCTTAATCACCACAGGATCTTTCCTTTTCTCTACATAAGCAATGGCTTTATCCGGGTCTGAAAATACTTTAAAATCAGCCGCAGGAATATGACGTTTTTTCATGAATCTTTTGGCAAACACCTTGCTCCCTTCCAATAAGGCAGCCGCCCTGGAACAACCAAAGATACCCAGCCCCCTTTTTTGAAAGTAATCTACTATTCCATTTACTAAAGGAACCTCTGGACCTACCACGGTGAGATCTATTCCCTCCTTGCTTACCAGGCGTGCTAGAGAGGAAAAGTTTTTTTCATATTCTATTTCTTTACATTGGGCAATTTCTGAGATACCAGCATTCCCAGGGACAGCAAAAATTTCCTTAACCTGTGGACTTTGAGCCAGTTTCCAGCACAGGGTATGCTCCCTTCCTCCACTCCCTATGACCAAGACTTTCATCTATGTCTCCTCGGAGTAGGCAGTATTCAGCCACTGAGGTCGGTGAAATAAGAAACACCTCAGGACAATTCCTCTCTGTCGCTGTATATCAACGATAACGCGTTCACTCTCTGCAAAAACCGTAAGGCTGCCCTGTGCTCGGTGTCTTTCCAATGGCTACGGCCTGAGTTCTACCTTCTCTCTTTATACTGTAACTCGTATGGGCGACATACAAGTTCGGACAAGAGCTAAAACTTGAGAGCGTATAGACCCGCCTCGGTCGCCGCTACCTTATGCCCAACACGCTCGCCGGGCAGCAACGAGAGAAAGATTTTTTGCTTAAACTGGAGCCTAACGGCTGAATTATCGGTATTCTAATTCTTCAACTTCTGGATGATATTTAATCCAATGATGAGGAAAAGCCTTTATATAGAACATGATCCAGTATTCCTTCTCCGACTCAGCACCATACTTATTCTTTAAGAACAACCTCGCGGTCCAGCAGTGCAGGTCTCGCTGAAAAGAGTAAGCTTCCTCCCGGATTCTTTTTCCTTCTAGATCGTAACGAATAGAGACAGCAATTTGATATTTCCCAAATTTAATCCCCCCTCGGGTAATGAAATCGGTCACCCGGTCATCGGTGTATTTTCTTAATCCTAAAGTCAAATTCCAGATCTTCCCCTTGAGACTCAAATCGCTTTCTATCTTTTTATATTCCTTAGCATATGGATGATAGAGAAGGTAAAGATAAAGATAATTTAGATGGGGCACCGGTGGAGTGAGACGGAATTTTCCCTCTAGGGGAGAAAATCTTTCCGTTTTCTTAGTTAGATCGTAATCCAAGCTGATTCTTGCAGAAACAAGCCTTCTCCTGCGGTGATAAAGGTCATTTCGAAGATCTAGCTTCAGTAAATTCGCAGGATGGATATCCCCTGTTTTCTTGGCGTGGTCTCCTAAACTAAAGGGAAGCGAGAAATCGTTCTTTATCTCAGAAGAATGGTAATAGGTCAAAGAAGGGTTTACCATATGGCTGTAGTTTCCAAATTTGCCACCAATCTTAAAAAGAAGATTTAACTCTTGGTAAGGTATACTTCGATAACCCTCCTCTTCCTTCTGGTCTTTAGTATACCAGTATCGGAAGAGATGATATCCCAGTTTCGGTCGAAGTCTGAAATATTTAAAGGCAATCAAGGGATAAGAAAGATCCAGAAAAGAGTCAGCTCGTACTATATTTTTATCTTCTTTTCTAAAATTGGTAACTTCGGCGGCTTGATCCAGATAAAAGCCGGACTTACCCAGTCTTCGAGACTCAAGATTCTGTCTTATCTGAGGTAGCCTTTCTATAAATCCTCGCTCAAAACTGGGATTGACCGAAGGCTCTACTAAAACTCCCACATTATAGTTAGGCTTTCTGTGTCTAAGATATAAGTAGGAAGTTTTGTATTCTTCACCAAAGTAATCGTCAAGAAAATTTTTATCGGAAAGACGATCCAGACGAATCTTGAGATGGGTTGACTTAGACAGAGATTGTCGGTATCTTAATCTCAAACTCCACCTCTCCTCTCTGGTATCGGCCTCTTTTACATAGTAAGTCTTTATCTCGCCCTCTCCGGCTTTTGATTTATAAAAAACATCCACACCTTCGCCCCAGCCTTTCTTCTCTCTATAATCAAGCCTTAACCTTCCTTGAAAGCTCGCCGAGCTATAAAAGTAATATCCTGTTTGAACATACCAGCCGGAAAAATCGCTGTATCCAGGGCTGGGAAGCATTACCCGGTTCTTCTTGTGCAGGTACTGGATAAGATAAGGAGTCCAGAAAATAGGTAAACTTCCAAGGTAAAGGGCTACACTTTTCATTATAATCTTGTCGCCTGGATATACCTGAGCTTTCCTCGCTCTTATCTTATAGTGAGGAAGGGAATAGTCACAGCTGGTAAAATCAGCCCTTTTCAGATCAATCACTTGAGAGGAAAAATCAGCCTTTTCTGCCCTGTAAAAGAGAAGACCCTCCTTCCATCTCGGACTTCGAATTGTTCCGGTTTCACTTTTCAAATTGTATCTTAGATCCTTGCCTCTCAATGTTCGGGGGCCGATTTGAAGATTGACATCCTCCCCTGCCAGCAGATCGAGATTGTCCAAATTTACCACTATTTCATCAGCCTTAAGCTGGACATCTTTATATTCTAACTGTGCATTTCCCTGCCCGATAACAGAACTGCCCATCCAATAAAGGCGATCTGCCTGAAGGTTGACCGGAGGAGTTTTCTCCAGGGCAAAGGAGGGAACCACGGCAGCCAGAAAGCCTACCAGCATCCCCATCCTTAAAAGGACTCTGAGAATGGAGTTCCCGTTTCTAAAGCCTGAAATTTTTTCCCAGAAAGATCGCTCTCGCCTTTTTATCTTGGGTGAGCTCATCTCTTTTTCCGGCTATAAGGATCTTACCCTGATGCATGATGTAAGAAGAATCTGTAATCTGAAGAGTTTCCCTGACATTGTGATCGGTAATAAGTACTCCTATTCCTTTGTTTTTCAACTCAAAGACGATTGTTTGAAGATCTGAGACGGTGATGGGGTCGATTCCAGCGAAGGGCTCGTCTAGGAGCATAAAAGAGGGAGAAGTAACCAGAGCTCTTGCTATCTCTACCCTTCGACGTTCTCCACCGGAAAGGAGATAAGCCTTCTGCTTTGCTAAGTGAGCAATCCCTAGTTCGGCGAGTAAATAATTTGCCCGTTCCTCTTGTTCCCCCGCAGAGAGATCAAGGGTTTCCAAAATGGCCAGGAGATTTTCCTTGACGGTAAGCTTTTGAAATACCGAGGGTCTCTGAGGAAGATAGGCAATGCCTTTTCTTGCCCTGTGATAAGTAGCAAGATGAGTAACTTCTTCGTCTCCTAAAAAAATCCTGCCCCGGGTAGGCTTGACCAGACCCACAATCATATAGAAAGTAGTGGTCTTTCCTGCTCCATTAGGCCCCAGAAGCCCGACGACCTGACTCTGGGAGACCTCAAGAGAAACCTTATTTACTACCAGCTTTTTCTGATAGCTCTTACTGAGATTTTCCACCCGGAGAACCAACTTCCTCTTCC
>JBHIEA010000036.1:0-12900 GCA_046760365.1 bacterium | reverse complement strand
CCTATTACTCATACCGCAGCCAAACAGCTCATTCCCGTGGCCAACAAACCCATACTTTTTTATGGAATTGAGGCAATTAAAGAAGCGAGCATTAGTGAGGTAGGAATTGTCACCGGAGACACCCATGAGGAGATAAAGGAGGCAGTGGGAACAGGGGATAAGTGGGGAATTAAGGTTACCTATATCCGCCAACCATTCCCTTTAGGTTTAGCTCATGCAGTAAAGATATCAAAGAATTTTTTGCAGGACGAGTCCTTTGTAATGTACCTGGGAGATAACATAGTAAAACAGGGAATAACATCTTTAGTGAAGGAATTCCGAGAAAAAAGACCTAACTGCCAGATTCTTCTCGCCCACGTGGATAATCCGCGACAATTTGGAGTAGCAGAACTTAAAGGTGATAAAGTGGCGAGGTTGGTGGAGAAGCCTAAAGAGCCAAAGAGCGACCTGGCTCTGGTAGGTGTATATATGTTTGATCATCACGTCTTTGAGGCGGTAGACAAGATCAAGCCTTCCTGGAGGAACGAGCTAGAGATTACCGATGCCATACAATACCTAATTGAGCATGGTTATCTGGTTCATTCTCACATCATTAACGGTTGGTGGAAGGATACCGGCAAACGTGAGGACCTGCTTGAGGCTAACCGAATAATGCTGGATGATGTTAAGAGAGAGATAAAAGGAGAGGTGAGTGAGGATTCTAAGATTTATGGAAGGGTAAAGATAGATTCTGGAGTCAGCGTAATTAAGAGTGTAATCCGAGGGCCGGCCATAATCGGTAGAGGATGTAGGCTAATAAAGTCCTACATTGGTCCTTTTACCTCTATCTATTATAATACCTTAATTGAAGAATCCGAGATAGAACATAGTATTGTTATGGAGGAATGCAAAATTATTGGCTTGAAAGCACGGATAGAAGATAGCCTTATTGGGAAGAATGTTGTCATCAGTAAATCCACTGCCAAGCCCCAGGCTTACCGATTTATGCTGGGTGACAGTAGTGAAGTAGGAACAATTTAGTGAAGATTATGAGTCAGGATATGTAAGGCGCCATATTGAAAACTGAGGGTTCTGGAAGACAGAGGATTAAATATACTCGTCATGCAAGACGGCGGATGAAGTGGAGGGGGATTTCGGAGAGAGAAATCAAAGAGACGTTAGAGATGCCTGATAGAAGGGAATCCTGCGGAGAAAAAAGAATAAATGCTTTTAAATCTTTGGGTAGGAAGTTGATAAAGGTTAGTTATGTAGTAGAGGATGAAACGATAGTGATAATTAGTGTGGTTGATAAGAACGCCTAGGAGGTAAGGAAGATGCGTATAGAATTCGATCAAGAGGCAGACGCTTTATATGTACAAATACATGAAGCTTATGTGGCTCATGTCAAAGAGATTGAAGAAGGTATAATTGTCGATTTGGACAAGGATAGAAAAATTATTGGAATTGAAATCTTGGATGTAACTAGACGGTTCCCGCTGACGGATTTAATAAATCTAAGAGTTGAAAACTTACCTGTGCAACCAACAGCGACTTAGAAACTGTGAAAGAGGCAATAAGTTGAAACTGCTTGTTACGGGTGGAGCCGGCTTTATCGGAAGTAATTTTGTAAGATATGTCCTCAAAAAATATCCTGGCTCTAAAATTGTCGTTCTGGACAAGCTCACCT
Organism: bacterium; assembly: GCA_046760365.1. GTDB lineage: Bacteria > Aerophobota > Aerophobia > Aerophobales > AE-B3A > AE-B3B. The sequence goes on along the minus strand of JBHIEA010000036.1, from coordinate 11,234 downwards.
ACGCCGGCAATCTCGATAATTTAAAGGAATTTCTGAATCCGGACAACTTATATTTGACAAAAGATTATAGGACCTCATATCCTCATCATCCGGTTGAAAGATTGCCGTCCGGAGTGAAGGCTAGATTTATTGAAAAAAAGCTTTTAGCCCATCGGCTCATTTTCATTCAGGGAGATATTTGTGATTCCCAATTAGTAGGCCAGATAATGCCCGGGGCCGATGTGGTCGTAAACTTTGCTGCCCAGAGTCACGTAGATCGTTCTATAATGGAAGCGGGTAGCTTCGTTACCACCGATGTCTATGGAACTTATGTTCTCCTCGAGGCAGCCAGAAAGTATAAAATAAATAGATTCATTCAAATTGCCACCGACGAAGTGTACGGAAGCATTGAGGAAGGCGCATTTAAAGAGACAGATTCTTTAAATCCGTCCAGTCCTTATGCGGCAAGCAAGGCGGCGGCTGATCTTTTAGTAAAGTCCTACTATGTAACCTATCATCTTCCAGTGATAATCACCCGCAGTAGCAATAATTTTGGTCCCTATCAGCATCCAGAAAAACTAATTCCTTTATTTATCACTAATGCTGTCGATCATACTCATCTTCCCTTATATGGAGATGGAATGAATGTCAGAGATTGGCTGTACGTTATTGATAATTGTTCTGCTATTGACCTGGTACTTCATAAGGGAAAGCCAGGCGAGATATACAATATTGGAGCAGATAATGAACGGACTAATCTTGAGATAACGAGGATGATTTTGAGACTGCTGGGTAAATCAGAAGATTTGATTAAGCGGGTTCAAGATAGGCCTGGCCATGATCGAAGATATGCGCTTAACTCTACCAAAATAAGAAAACTGGGTTGGAAGACGAGCTATGGCTTCGAAGATGCCATGAAGAGAACTGTTAACTGGTATGTAGACAACGAGGATTGGTGGCGAAAAATAAAAGAAAAGGATCGGGAATTTAGGAAATATTACCGCAAACAGTATGGGGAGCGAGAAAGAATTTGAAAGTTCTTATTACCGGAATCAGCGGGATGTTGGGGGTAGATCTTTACCAGATTCTGAAAGGCAGCTACAAAGTTGTGGGGTTGGATTTAAAGGAATTTCCTTCTGCTCCTTTTCCCGCCCCTTCTCTCCATAAGGGCGATATAACTAATTTACCTGAGTTAAAGTTGGTTTTCTTTAAATTAAATCCTGATTTTGTCATTCATACGGCTGCCTACACCGACGTGGATGGATGTGAAAAGAATCCGGGTAGAGCTCACAAAGTAAATGCACTGGGGACGCGGAATATAGCTCTTATCTGCCAGAAAAAGAATATCCCTTTTGTATATGTGAGCACCGACTTTGTATTTGATGGGAAAAAAAATCACCCTTATACCGAGCTTGATGAGCCTCATCCTTTAAATGTTTATGGAAAGTCGAAATTGGACGGGGAAAATTACGTAAAATCCCTTTTAGAGAGATATTTTATTGTTAGAACCTCCTGGCTTTACGGTCGACACGGGAAAAACTTTGTGGATACTATCCTTAAATTGACAGAGGAAAAAGAAGAACTCACCGTGGTGGATGATCAGATGGGCTCTCCCACTTATACCAAAGATCTGGCGCAAGAAATGAAGAAGCTGCTTTCTAGTAGCTCATACGGAATTTATCACCTTACCAATTCTGGAAGGTGTAGCTGGTACGAATTTGCCAGGGAAATATTAAAATTAGCTGGCCTCAGGGAAGTCAAGGTAAAACCTATAACTTCAAAGCAGCTCAATCGGCCTGCTCGCCGACCTCAATTCTCTGTTCTGAAAAGCATCCACTCTGGACAAGGTGCCGATGATACCATAAGATCCTGGAAGGAAGCCCTGAAAGAATATCTAGAGGAGAGGGAAGGCTTATGATTGAAGGAGTTAGATTAAAAGAACTCAAGCCCATTCCCGATGAAAGGGGTCGGGTAATGGAAATATTAAGAGCTGATGATGAGGTGTTTGAAAAATTTGGTCAGGTATATATGACCACGGCCTACCCGGGAGTGGTGAAGGCCTGGCATTATCATAAACTCCAGACCGACAATATGGCCGTAATAAAAGGAATGATGAAAATAGTGGTCTATGACTCACGAAAAGACTCACCGACTTACGGCGAGGTGAACGAGTTTTTCCTGGGAGACCATAATTTTAAGCTCATCCAGATACCCAAAATGGTCTATCACGGCTTTAAATGTATAGGCCGGGAGGAAGCCATGGTGATAAATGTTCCCACCCGGCCCTACGATCATAGGAACCCCGACGAGTACCGAGTGGATCCTTATGATAACGATATTCCGTATGATTGGAAGTTGAAGGAGGGATAGTACAAACAGGAGCTACAACTAAACTAAGTTAAGACTGGATAGATGAAATTCATTGGTCAATTGGAAAAGAATTTTGGAGTTCTATTTGCTATTACCACACTAGCAAACATTGCTGATTATTTATTTCACCTCTACATGGGAAGACATCTAAGCCCGGCCGATTATGGGATTCTTTATTCACTAATAACCCTTTTAATAATTGTCTCCGTTCCCACTATCACCATCCGAACAGTGATGGCTAGATACGTGTCTCATTTCATGATCAAAAATGAATATGGAAAGGTACGGTCTCTTCTATTTAGCTCCTTTAAGGTGGTTTTCTTGGGTGGTCTCTTGGGATTTCTTGTTTTCAGCTTTGCTAGTGGTCAGATTGCCCAATACCTCCAAATCCCTTCGAGAACGCCGGTAATCATTTTAGGAGTTATTGTATTGATAACTGTCATTATGCCGGTGGGAAGGGGGGCGTTGCAGGGTTTAGAGAAATTCGGGCATCTGGGGTTAAATTTCCTTTCTCAAGCTGGTCTTAAGTTGGGCTCTGGAATAGTTCTGGTTTATTTTGGATTTAAGGTCAATGGTGCCCTGGCTGCTTTTATTTTAGGAGGGCTAGCGGCGCTATTTTTACTCCTCAGACCGCTAAATTTTTTTTTTCATGGTAAAGAACTCGCTGGTACTGTAGGTTTGAAAAAGATTTATCAATATTCTGCTCCGGTGATTATAGCTATTTCCTGTCTATGGGTTATGGTCAATGTTGATGTTATATTGGTAAAACATTTTTTTAAGCCTCTGGAAGCGGGGTACTATTCTGCAGCCGCCCTTGTAGGAAGAGTCATTTTTTTTCTACCGGAGTCCATAGGTATAGTCATGTTCCCAAAAACTTCTCAGCTTCACGTTCAAAGGAGAAAGTCTTTCTTTGTGTTGAAAAAAACTCTCCTTTTTGTGGGGTTACTCGCTGGCGGAGCAGCAACAGGCTGCATTTTATTCCCTTCATTTGTTACCCGGATTTTGTGGGGAACCAAGTACTCCAGTAGCGCTCCTTTGGTGGGAAGATTCGCCTTGGCTATGACCTTATTTAGTTTGGCCAATGTTCTCTTCCTGTACCAGCTTTCTATTCATAGTTTTAGATTTCTGTACCTGGCAGGAATCTTCGCCATATCGGAGATTGTCGCAATAACCATATTTCACAGTAGCTTGTCCCAGGTAGTCTGGATTCTGGTAGCCAATGCAACGGTGTTGTTTTTACTCAATTTACTGATCGTTTTTGTTAGACAATCGATGTCTATTCCAGAAGAAAGATGCTCATCAACATAGAGAAGAAAAAGATGGCTTTGGTTGGAGGCTAAATTTTTTTAAAATTTTATCTTTCAGATTACCTCAATTACTTCAAGAGCCATGGCGAGATTTAGGGGAAAAATAAGGGAGAAAGATAGTTGTTGAGGATTGGAGGACTAAAGGCTGGTCGAGGTGAGATGCTAAAATCTGGTCCAGAGGGAACAGTAATTAAGAAAATTTTGATACTAATGGTTACCTGGCTACTTTTCTTATATTTAAGCTCACCTGAGGCTGTATCAGAAGAAATAGCTGAATCGCCACCAATTGCTCCCTTCGTTGCTATTAAGGTATTAGCACAGCGTGCACCAAAAGGATGGCTCAGCTTTCTCGGGGTTCCCATTCATTTCGTAAAATCAGACAATTTATCAGGCTATCATTTATCAGGTCCACAGTCAGTTGCTTATGACAAAACTCTGGGAAATATAGATTTTCTCAAGCAGTACGACGTCCTCATTGTTAATAGACCCGCAGTGACTGCTCTAGAAGCAACGGCTGTCCAGCGATATGTTCAAGAAGAGGGAATCATGGTGAGCTTGGGACACTGGGGAAGATACCCTCTTAATGACACTAGTGAAATCTCGTGGGCGTTCGAGCCTCCCCTAGCTGAATTTACCGGGATTACCCGAAGAGATCTCATTTATCCACCGAAGAATTGGAGCATCAGGACAACCGATGGAACCTTGCTCTTTAAGCTAAGAGGAACAGCAGAGAGAATTACCCATAAGCTATATGCGGGCGGGAATCACCATGAAAAACTTACCGATTGTGAAGACCTTGCTGGATGGAAGTTAGAGAGATTTTCTTCGCTGGCCATAGATTCTGTTGATTTCAAAAGTGGCAAAGGGAGTCTCAAAGTTGGTGGCCAGATTGCTGGCGGAAACGTTGCTACGGCAAACTATACCTTTTACCCGCTAGATTTTACTGCTAGTAGTTGGCTTCACTTTTACTTTAAATATGGCTCCGATATCAGCCTGGATGAGGAGGTGGCGGTTCGATTGTACGATGAGAATGGAAACTGGGGAGAATATAAACTTCGTGATCAGAAAATCACCAGGGTTAAACAGGGCCGATGGTATGCTGTCTTGGTTCCTTTCGACCACGCCTTCGATGCTACATCTGCCGTGCCAATAGACATGAAAAAGGTGCAGAGTATAAGTTTCAGGGTAAAGGATAGTTCTTTTCATCGGACTACTCTGCATATCGACGATCTCAGATTGATCGGGGGTGCCGAAGTACTGGCAAAATGGTATGATGAGCAGGGGCAGGATCAGGGTGTGGCAGTGGCCAGGAAAAAGGTGGGTGATGGAGTAATATATACGGTGGAGGAGACTACGCCTATTGAGATGTGGTATGCTCATGGATGGGATCACTGGTCAACTTTTAGGTGGGTGGAAAAGCTTATTTATCGAGAGCTATCCACAAGGGGGAAATTTATCAGTCCTGCCATATGTCCTGGAGGCAGGTTAGCGGCTACGGCCATAGCTACCGACGACGGGGCTCCTTGGGGGGAGATGTTTCAGTTTGTGAGTTCTCTAGGGATTCCTCTGACATTTTACTGGAGTCTACGTGAATTGGTGAAGAAGCCTCACTATGATTACCTGGATAGCTTTATTGACGCGGGATTGTTGGAAATAGCTGATCACGGTTCGAGGCATGCTCCTTGGACTAATTATTCTTATGAGGAACTTTACGATGCCATAGTGGGCCAGGCTTTGGCTATTTCTAAACATACGTCTCAGGGAAATTGCTGGACTGTGAAGCCTCCTGGATATATACACGATTGGAGGGTACTTAAATTTATAGCCGCCAAAATCTCCAAGGACACTAACCTCAGGGTGTTTACCACTGGTCGCAACATGGGATACGTGCGCGGGCATGGTTATCTGGGCGATACTTCAATCTTCATATCCACCGATCTTCATGTTCCCGATCCCAGATATAAAGAGACCTACCCCAGTATCTACGTAGGGGATGACTGGAAAACCATGATGGCCTACACTGAAAAAATAAAAGCTATCCATGGATACAATGAGTGGCTGACCCATACTGAGCCGGATGATTTTCCTCGGTTCAGCGACGTAAAAAAGTTTGTTGAGACTGCTAAGGAGGATATATGGTTCACCACTCCCCATGAATTTTTTAGCTACCGCAGCAAATTGGAAAAAGTAACAATTAAAAACATAAGCTTTGGGGGAGATCAGCTTGAGATAGAAATTTACTCTGCCGAAGCTGTGAAAGACCTCACTCTCATGATTCAGCTTCCCGATGGTTATGATGTTATCAACACCTTTGGGGGATACTTCTCCCGAGAAGAAATGGATGAGCTATGGGGAAGAGTTGCCTATTTGGTTATTCCTGCCAGGTTTCAGGGTGACTATTCTCTAAGAGTGAAACTATCCTGGGTCACCAAAAGCTTTTGGGGTGCTAGAGCAGGTAGGCCCGGAGTTCAGGTGATTCAGACTCCGATTGGAGGGTATCGAACGGCTGAGTGGAGAATGTCACCGGAAGAGGTGAGAAAAGCTTTTCCCACTGAGCAGTTTTCTGAGTTAAGGCATCCTGTGGTCGATTTTTGGACCCGGACTACTGATCAACTAGTAGATTGTTTTTACTTTAAAGATGTAATCGGGGGACAAAGCATGACCATCAATTTCTATTTCTTTAATAATGAGCTCTTTCAAGTAAAGGTGCACTCCTATAGTGGAGGCCTGCTCGAATACGAATTATTTAAAGACTCATTGCAGCAAAAATACGGGAGCCCTCTGGAGGAGGGTATGGCTGCGGATAGAAAATTCGGCAGTGCTCAATGGAAAGATGGAGACTCTAATTGGATTGAATTGTCTTTCAGTTCAAAATCTCTTCTTTAGCCTGGCATAACGATACCCTATTACTCTGTAAAAGGGGTTACAGGATCAAAGAGTTTGCCATGCATTGGGCAGATCGGAGCGGGTCCACCCTGAATCTGAAGAGAATAGCACCCTTAATGTTTACCAGTGTCATCGGACTTCGTCTGAAGCACTCTATTTTCAAAATCCGTTAAAGGGATTGTAAGTGTGATTGAGCGTCTCAATCATAATGGCAAAAAGCTCTATTTTCAGACAAAATGAAAACGACGGCGTCGGGTAAAAGGCTCTCTCATTTATCAATAATAAAATTATTATCCGAAGAGAACGAATTCTTCTATTTAAAATGGGTTTTAATTGGACTTCTTATCCGCCTAACCTTCATGCCTTTTACCTTTCACGGGGATATTAGAGCCATGAATTGGGTTGCTCATTTTTTAACCTATCATGGCTCTCTTCGTCGTGAAATGATGGAATATCCTCCCCTAGCCTATTATGCTATGAGTTTTTTTCAGTTTCTGTACCGGTCATTTATGCCACTCTATGCAAATACTCAGGAGCCAGCGGTAGATTGGGTTCATGGTCCCCATGTTTTCAGGTATCTATTCCTGTTTAAGAGCTACTATCTAATTTTTGACTTTGGAACAGCATTTTTACTACCCTGTGTGATTCAAGATAAAAATAGGGGATTATCGGCCTTCAAGTTCTGGATGCTGAATCCTGTGGTGATTTATTCTTCCTATGTAATAGGCCAGTTCGATATTCTCCCGACTTTCTTTGTAGCTCTGAGTCTCTATTATGTGTGGAAAAGCAAGTTAGCTACGTCTTTGCTTTGGCTGGGGATAGGGGCATCCTTTAAGAATTTTGCCTTTATGTATGTGATTCCAGCTCTCATTCTGCTAGGAAGGAATAAAATGGAGAAGCTTAAACTACTTCTTCTAGTTAGTGTCCCTTATCTGTTTCTTCTCTATCCTTACCTGGGTGGAGATACTGCGGGTGTTCCTCTCCTTACCGGAGGAAAAGGAAGATACATGTTATTGGCCGGTCTAGATTTGGCTCCTGATGATAGGATCTATATTTTAATAATGGGATACGCCATAATTTTAGTACTGACTTATGTCTATAGTCAAGGTTATGTAAGAAGTAGTAGAGAGGTCTTTGATTGGTTGTGGCGGGTGGAATTGATTGTCTCTTTGTGGTGGTTTGCAATTATTACCTTTCATCCTCAGTGGTTTGTCTGGATAATGCCTCTCTTAACCCTTTTTATCTTGGAAAACAAAAGGTTAATTACCCTTTATTGGTTATTAGTTATCTGCTTCTTTGTTTATACATTTCGCTGGGGCAGAGGCCTATTCGGGCGACTGTTTATGCCTATTGACCCGGTTTTTTTAGCAAAATCAAGAGCCCAGCCGAGTTCATTGCTTCGTTTTATCCATATTATGGCTAGGTAACAAACGTTGCTCGCAGTATTTTTTCAGCAATATTAATCGGGATGATCTATGCGGTCTATAGAGACTTGCGCCGAGGAGGAGAGATAAAGGAAGAGAGCTAGTGAATTAAAATTGACTTTCTTGAGCGTCTCCGAAGATTTCGCATGTTAAAGTATTGAAATTGTGGTGGCGGGGTGGGACTTTTGGAAAATAAAATTTTCCAGAACCCCAAATATCGACGTAACGTTGCTGATAACAGGAGGTTTGCTAGCGTCACTTTCCGTGAATAGGCGGGCAACGGAGTAGCAAGGTTTGGTAGGTATTTTTCAAGCGACAAGGTGATAGCTCAGAAGATGGGAGTTTCTTCGGTGATAATAAGGAAATTGCTTCCCCAGGAGGATAGGTCAGTTTATCTTAAATGGATACTGGTAGGCCTTCTTATACGCTTAGCCTTAATGCCCTTCACCATACATGGTGATATTGTTGGCAGGAACTGGACAGCTTACTTCTTGACCTATCAAGGCTACCTTCCTTCTCATTATATGCACCATCCTCCTTTGGCTTATTACATTATGAGTTTTTTTCAGTTTTTGTTCAAACCAGTTATGCCATTCTATGGGGACAGTCCTTATTCGGCTGGGCATTGGACAAACGGTCCGTATGTCTTTAGGTTTCTCTTTCTTTTAAAGAGCTATTATCTATTTTTTGATTTTGGGGCTGCCTTCTTATTACTGCGTCTAATTGATGGCCAGAAAAAGAGACTGTTAGCTTTTAAATTCTGGATATTAAATCCTGTCATAATTTTTGTCACCTACATCCACGGACAATTTGATATTTTGCCAACCTTTTTTTTAACTCTCAGCCTGTATTATACCGCAAAAAATAGGTTGGTCAGGTCATTTTTCTGGTTGGGAATAGGGGCAGCCATCAAGAATTTTCTTTTTTTATACCTGGTTCCCTCAATAATTCTTCTGGGGAAAGGGAAAATAGAAAAACTCAAACTGCTTCTTTGGGCAACAGTTCCTTACCTTGCTCTCATTTATCCTTACTTAGGAAAGCCTGGTTCCCAGGACATTGGTGTATGGAGTGGTCAGAGCCAACGAATTTTGGATTTTGAGTTTAACTTGGGTGACTTTGATAGAGTGTATGTCTTTATAATCGGATATACGATAATCTCGGTGTTTACTTATATCCATGATCATGCCTCCAATGGTAAAGTAATGTACGAGAGAGTATGGCGAGTAGAGTTGATGGTATCGCTCTGGCTATATATAACGGTCCTGTTTCATCCTCAGTGGTTTGTCTGGATAATGCCTCTCTTAACCCTTTTTATCTTGGAAAACAAAAGGTTAATTACCCTTTATTGGTTATTAGTTATCTGCTTCTTTGTTTATACATTTCGCTGGGGCAGAGGCCTATTCGGGCGACTGTTTATGCCTATTGACCCGGTTTTTTTTAGCAAAATCAAGAGTCCAGCCGAGTTCATTGTTTCCTTTTATCCATATGCGAGATTTATCCATATTTTTCGAAGCATCTTCGCTGGGGTGTTGATCTGGATGATGTACGAGGTTTATAGAATTCTGTTCCCAAGAAAAGAAACCGGGAAGAAAGAGGCCTGAACTTAAAAGGGGTTTGACTGGGTCATTAAAATCTAGTATGTTAATGCAGAAAAAAATAAGGGAATTTGAAAGGATCTGCTGCTTGTTCTAACGAAACACCGACTGGTTTCATGGGAAAGACGGGAAGGCCAGAATTTGTCAGTACCGGGTCATTGGGTAGGAGGTTGAAAACGGGCAAGAATTGGAAGAGGAGGAATAGCTATGCCAGAACAACGGATAGAGGTAATTGATTATTTGAGAATTATCTGGAAGTGGAGATGGGTAATAATGTGGGTGACCCTGATCTGTGTGATTATCACCGCTGTGGTGAGCTTCCTGATGCCCAAGGTATATCGGGCTACGACCATCATCGAAGTGGGCCGGATTTTTATTCCGGGAAAAGAGACCGGAAAGAGTCAAATCCAAGAGATTGAAGATATTGAATCAATCAGTGAAGTTATTCAGAGTGATGAGATGTTAAATAAACTAATAGAAAAATTCAATCTGGAGATGACGACCGGAAGCTTAAGGTACAGACTCAAAGTGGAACCCATTCTGGGTAGATTTGTGGGTTCCGGATCAGAGAAGCGTTTGGTAAGAGTGAGTCTTGACTACCAGCATCCTAAAAGGATAGTTGAAATCCTGAACACGCTGGTAAACTCGCTTATAGACCAGCATACCAGGGTATATCAGGCTTCAATAAAGGCTCTTGACCGGGAGATACAGAATTCACAGGAGAAGATAAAGACCCTTAACAACGAGATAGAAATAGCCAGTCAGGACATAAAAGTAATTAATAAGACGATCGACCGACAGATCGAGTACCAGAAAGTCATTCGGGATCAGATAAGAGTTACGAAAGAAGGAATTACGGAGTTGAAAAAGGAACTTTCCCGACTAAACGTAACAGAAATAAGTCCTTTGGAGATCCTTTTCCTCCAGACAACTCTAAGAAATCAGGAAGAAAGGGTAGCCGATCACTATCATGAACTCAATGAGGTAGAGTTAGTCATTGGGGAACAGAGGCAGTTAATCAGGGAGACAAAGGAGTCAATTGAAGAAAAAAGAAGGAGAATTCAAGATTTGCAGGATAAAATAGTAAATCTACAAAATGTTAGAGCATTCTCCGAAAATACCAGAGTGAGAACGGCATCCATAGTTCCTAATGAGCCAGTTAAGCCCAAAATAAAACTGAATGCTCTTATGGCTGGAATCATTGGTTTTGTAGTGACCGTAATGCTGGTCTTCTTTTTTGAATATCTTCAAGCGGCTAAGACGAGGGAGAAAGAAGAAAAATGAAAATACTGGTAACTGGTGGAGCAGGGTTTATCGGCTCTCATCTGGTCGATAGTCTAGTTGAGCTCGGGCACCGGGTGAAGGTTTTGGATAATTTAGAACTCCAGGTACACGGGAATGAAGGGAAGCCGCCAGAATATCTAAATAGAGAGTGTGAATTCATTAAGGCAGACATGAGGAACCGAGATGAGCTAAAACAATCCTTGAAAGGAGTAGAGATTGTTTTTCACCTGGCTGCCACGGTGGGAGTGGCACAGTCTATGTATCAAATCGGTAAGTATGCGGGAGCTAACGTCTTAGGGACTGCAAGTTTACTTGATATTTTAGCCAACGAATCCCACCAGGTTGAAAAAATGGTGGTTGCCTCTTCTATGTCGGTGTATGGCGAAGGA
>JBHIEA010000035.1:0-13025 GCA_046760365.1 bacterium | reverse complement strand
AAGATTTTTCCTGGTCATTAGAGACTCCCCGACCAAAGCTCATTTACCACTGGCCTCGAGACAAAGGTCAATGGATTAATCTGAATGAGGTAATAATCCTTCAGTTTAATCAGAAGATACCTCTTCAAGAGACCGGTGACTTTTTGGAACTTACTGGAAGAGGTCCTGGCGGAAGAAAAACCTTTCTTCCCTTTCAGGTGAGATACTTAACTAAGGAGGAGATAAACGAGCAGGGTCTTCGAGCTAAAGAGGGAGAAATTCTTCTCTTAAGGTGCGAAGAAAAATTTAAACCGGGATATTCCTACCAGGTAAAAGTCCTCAAAGGACTTCCAGGACTAGAAGGTCCCTTAGGGATGTCCCAGGACTATAAATTTAGTTTTTCCACCTATGGACTTTTTAGATTCTCAGGTTTGGAGAAGCCCCATCTTAGTAGTCCCGGAGAACCTATCGCCCTTAATTTTAGCAATCCTGTCTCTTATAGGGAAGTAACTACCAAGATTTCCTTTCAGCCTGAGGTAAGCATACCGGAATATTATCATAGGTGGGATTATTCCAGTTCTCGCATTCACTTATGGCTGGATTTTCAGCCTGATACCCTTTATGCGGTTACTCTTTCTCCTGATCTTAAGGATAGATTTGGAAATTCTCTTGAAGAAAAGACAAGCTTCACTTTTACCACTGGTCCCTATGCTCCCTGGGCTTCTATGTCTGGCAGGTGGGCAGTTCTGGAAGCTTATGGGAATCAGTTATATCCGGTTACCTTCATGAACGTGAGCAAAGTAAGACTTAGAGCCAGGTCACTCGGAGTACATGAGGTTATCCCTCTTCTTTCAAAGGAAGGAATTTTCCGGCAAGGTGAGTCCATTAAAGATTTAGAAAATTTCCTTGAGGCAAGTAGAGAATGGAGAATAAAAAAATCTCGGAATCAGGAGGTGGTTGATTTCATAAAAGTTAAGGATGTCTTAGGCCAAAAACGGTACGGTGCTGTTTTTGCCGAACTTTTTATTCCGGAATTAGAAGAATATGAACGGTATCGAAGAGTTTTCATTCAAGTTACCGAAATGGGAATTACCGCCAAATTCTCTTCGGAAAATAATCTTATCTGGCTGACCGAGCTTAAGACGGCCACTCCCATAGAGGGAGCCCTGGTAGAAATAAGAGATGATTTTAACCGGGTTTTCTGGAAAGGAAAGACTGACAGCCGAGGATTGGTGCGTAGCCCAGGATGGAAGGCTCTGGGGATAAAAGGCAAAAGAGAAGGGGAAAAACCCCATCAGTGGGTCTTGGTTAGGCGAGGAGAGGATGCCGTGGTTATTAACTCTGATTGGGGAACTGGAATTTTCCCTTATCAGTTTGGTATCTCTTATGATTGGCAACCTCTTCCCCAGGAACTCACTGGCTATCTCTTCACTGAGAGAGGTCTTTATCGACCAGGAGAAGAAGTTCACCTCAAGGCAATCGCGAGGGAGAAGAGAAGTGGAAAGTGGGAAATTCCTGAGGAGAAAGATTTCTGGATTTTCATCCGCAATTCTCGGGATGAGGAAATTCTCAAAAAGAAAGTCAATCTTTCTCCCTATGGTTCGTTCTCTCTTTCTTTTACATTAGCCAAGAATGCCCCTTCGGGGTATTACCGAATCCAGGTCTCTCCTTTTGACCACGAGGAAGAGCGAAATAAGCACCCAGAAATGAGTTTCAGCGGATCTTTTCGGGTAGAAGATTTTCGCCCGGCTAATTTCGAGGTCAGTGTCCGCACCGACAAGGACCACTATGTCTTTCAAGATTCCTACCGGGTAGCTATTGAGGGAAACTATCTCTTTGGGGCCGCCATGAGCGGGGAGCGCGTGAGCTGGAAAATGAGGTTAAATCCCACCCATTTTTCCCCTCCGGGCTGGAAAGGATATTTCTTCGGTCCCGGCTGGTGGGAAGAGGATGATAAAAGTCAGCTCCTAGAGTCTGACGAGGGAAAACTCGATGCTTCAGGAAGATTTTATCTGGAAAAAAGTCTTGAGGAGGTTGGTTTCAAAGGCTCAGCGAATTTGCTTCTGGAAGCAGTGGTTACCGACCTTACCCGTCGGAGTATCGCATCTCGTACTACAGCAGTCGTTCATCGGGGGGAGTATTATCTGGGAATAAAACCTTCCACTACTTTTACCAAGGAAAGGGAGGAAGTAAAGATTAAAGTTATCGCGGTAAGCCCCGAGGGACAGGCTGTTCCGGGGAAAAGCTTGGAGCTTCGGGTATTAAAGCGGGAGTGGTATTCCGAGAAAAAGATGAGACCCGGAGGACGCTGGAGCTTGATTAGCAGGAAAGAAGATAAGAAAAAAGCTTCTTACCACATAATTTCGGGAGCCGAACCGGTATCGGTCTCCTTTTCTCCTGAAAGTGCCGGACTTTATCTTCTGGAGGCGAGAAGCCGAGACTTTCGGGGAAATAAAATCCTCACCGGAGCCTCTTTCTATGTGAGCGGAAAAGGATACGGTTTCTGGGAGAAAAGAAAGGACGATCGGATTGAATTAGTAGCTGATGCGAGTAACTATCGCCCCGGGGACAGAGCCAAAATCTTGGTGAAATCACCCTATGAAAAAGCCAAAGCTTTAGTAACTCTTGAGAGAGAGGGTATCATAGAAAGTTGGGTAGACCAGATGCAAGGGACGGCAGACATTCTTGAGATTCCTATTACCCGGGACCATATTCCCAATGTCTTTGTTTCAGTTATTCTTGTCAAGGGAAGACTCTCCGGGGAAGGTGGTCCTGGAAAAGAAGATTTAGAAAAACCTTCTTTCAAAATCGGCTACCTTGACCTTTCGGTGGACCCTACGGAGAGGCAGCTCCAGGTAGAGGTTATTCCCGATAAGGCCAAATATTCCCCTCAAGATCGGGTAAAGGTCGCCATTAAGGTAAGAGACTCATCGGGCAAGCAGGTTTCATCTGAGGTTTCCGTAGCCGTGGTCGATATGGGGGTGCTCAATCTCATCGGATACAAGACTCCTAATGCCTTCAGCACTTTCTATCGCCATCGACCATTGTCAGTTAAAACTTCGGAGACGCGCTCTTATGTAATTGAGGAAACAGACCTAGGAACTAAGGGAAGGAGTCCCGGAGGCGATGGGGGAATGGAGAAGTTTGCCGGGATAGCCATGAGAGAAAGACTCATTCCCACCGCTTACTGGAATCCCTCGGTGGAAATTGGACCTCAAGGATGGGGTGAGGTAAGTTTTGAACTTCCCGATAATCTTACCACTTTTAAGATAATGGTTACGGCTCTCACCAAAGACTCTTTCTTCGGCTGCGGTGAGGAAAAACTAGTGGTGAAAAAACCCTTGCTCTTAAAGAGTGCCTTGCCAGGATTTGCTCGCAGGGGAGATTCCTTTGAAGCTGGGGTGGTGGTGTATAACTATACCGGAGAGGAAGGAGAAGTTGAGCTTTTTGGAGAAACCGAAGGAATTACCCTGAAGGGAGAGAAGGTCCGAAAAGTTTTCCTAAAGCCCGGAGAAAGTAGGGAGGTAAGGTTTTCCTTTGAAGCTCAGGAAATAGGAGAGGTAAAATTTTTCTTTAAAGCGATAATGGGAGAATATAGCGACGGACTCACTCGTACTATTTCGGTGAATCTACCCCGACCAACCGAAAGTGTGGCTCTCTTTGGAAGCAGCTTAAAAGATGCGTATCAAGAGATTCTGATTCCCGAAGATAGTTATCCTGATATAGGAGAGGTAAAAGTAGCTATTTCCTCGAGTCTTTTGTTTTCTTTGAAGAATCCGTTTGTTTCTCTCCTCCACTATCCCTATCTCTGTTTGGAACAGCGCCTTTCTAGGGTATTTCCTCTGATTCTTCTTAAGGATATGAGAGGAAGTTTTGATTTCTCATTTCCCGAAGAGAAAAGCCCCGACCGCATCGTTAAAGAGACTTTAAAGGAAGTTTCTCTTTATCAGAGGTCTAACGGAGGATTTTCCTTTTGGCAGGATTCAAGATCTGATTCTCCCTATCTTACCTGCTATACTCTCTTTATCTTAAAGAAAGCTGAGGAAGCTGGTTATGAAGTTCCTTCAGGTATTATAGAGAGAGGAGCCGACTATCTCAAGGAACTTCTCCACGGAAAGCTCGAGCAACAAAAATATCCCTATGGCTCAAAGTCCTGGAGAAGCTCGGAGGCTTTTGCTCTCTATGTTCTCTCATCTTTGGGGCAGCCTGAGCCCGCTTACATCGAACGCTTATACCGAAAGAGAGAGGAACTACCCCTCTTTGCCCGCACCTTCTTAGTTAAAGCTATTCATCTGGGATCGGGGGATCGAAAAATGGAGGAAGATCTAGTAAGGGATCTCATGAACAAAATAAAGATCTCTCCTACCGGTGCTTATTTTGAGGCCGAAGAGAAAATACCTTGGGTTTTTCACTCAAATCTTCGCACCACCGCGGTAATCCTCCAGACTCTGCTCGAGATAGAAAAAGAGCCCTCTGTTACTCCTCAGATTGTTCTATACCTTCTGAAGGAGCAGCAAAATCGCCGGCTATCTACTCAAGATAATGCTTATCTTTTCTACGCTTTGACTGATTATTTTCACCGTTATGAAGCCGAAGAACCTGAGTTTCAGGTAAGGGTAAGGCTTGCAGGAAAAACTATTCTCGAGCACTTCTTCCGAAAAAGAGTTGACAAGCTTCGTGAGAAAACAGTAGCCATAGCTTCCTTAGAAAAAGGGGAAAAACTGCCCTTCCAGATTCATAAAGAGGGAGAGGGTCGGATGTATTATGAAGTAAGAATGAACTATGCCCCCACCGGGGCCCTAGAGCCCCGGGATGAAGGAATCGCAGTTTTTAAGAGCTTCGAGACCCTTGAGGGAAAAAGGATCGAAGATTCTTTCAGCCTGGGAGATTTAGTAGTAGCCACAGTGAAGTTAGTTCTTCCTCAGGCAAGACACTTTGTGGTTGTGGATGACCCTTTGCCGGCAGGTTTTGCGCCGGTGAATCTTTCTTTTGAAACCGAAAGCAGGGAATTAGCCCGAGAAATAGAAAAAAGAAAACCCCAATCCTGGTGGCAAGGTTTCAGGCATATGGAGATGTATAACGACAGGGTCCTTCTTTTCGCGGATTACCTTCCTCCAGGAATTCATACTCATACCTATTTAATAAGAGCCGCAACCCCGGGAATTTATTCTCTTCCTGCCACCAAAGCAGAAGAGATGTACACCCCGGAAGTTTTTGGAACAAGTTTCGAAAAGGAGATAGCTGTTAAATAAAGATGAGAATTTTTGGGGTTTCTTTGGGATTGGTCCTGGTTTTATGGGGGGTATCCTTATATATTCCTTTCCCCCGAAAGCAACTGGAGCCGGCCTCGGTAGTTTCGCTAAGAATTCTCGACCGCAGGGGGAATCTTTTGAGAGAGGTTCTCTCTGATGAAGAGGGAAGAAGTGAATGGGTCTCTCTTTCAGAGATTTCCCCCCATGTAATTCTTGCCACCCTAGCCGCCGAAGACAGCCGCTTCTATGAACACTCCGGTATTGATCTACGAGCCATTGCCAGAGCCATAGTTCAAAATATCCGAGCAAGAAAAGCTGTCTCTGGTGGCTCCACCCTCACCCAGCAGCTAGTAAAGAATATCTATCATTTTCCCAGAAGTTGGTTCTGGAAGATTATAGAAATCTGGTATGCTTTAAGGCTGGAAATTTCCGGGTCCAAAGATGAAATTCTTACTCAGTATCTTAATCGTATTCCTTATGGTAATCAAACCTTCGGGATTAATGCCGCCTCCTCACTTTATTTTGATAAGCCTCCCTCTCATCTTTCTTTAGCGGAGGCAGCTTTCTTAGCCGGGCTTCCCCGGGGTCCTTCCCTTTACAATCCTTATCGCCATGAGCTTCGGGCCAAAGAACGACAACGAGAAGTTCTTCGAAGAATGTTACATAAGGGAATGATTACGCAACAAGATTATCGAAGAGCTCTTAAAGAGCCTCTTAATCTCACCCCTCCCGAGAAAGCCTTCCGGGCTCCTCACTTTTGTGATTTGGTTCTCGCGAAGATCTCACCTAGAGAGAGACAAAATATCTCCTCCGTCCGCACTACTCTGGATTTTGAGCTTCAAAAAGATGTTGAAGTCCTTTTGCGAAACTACGTCCAATCTTTAAGAAAATGGGAAGTTAGCAATGCGGCAGCCGTTATTATGGATAACAGGAGCGGTGAGGTTCTTTCCTTGGTAGGATCGGCTGACTTTTTTGATTCTTATCATGGTGGACAGGTGAGCGGGGCTACCTCCCTAAGACAGCCGGGTTCAGCTTTAAAACCGTTTACTTACGGGGTTGCCTTAGAACAGGGAATGACCCCCGCTACCCTCATTCTAGATACCAAGATCCGTATTCGAGGTAAAGGAATTGACTATGTTCCCAGAAATTATGACGGAAAGTATCATGGACTGGTTCGGTTAAGAGAGGCTTTAGCCTGTTCTTATAATGTCTCCGCAATAAGAGTCTTGGAAAGAATAGGGGTGGAATCCTTGCTTCATAGACTCAAAAAGCTCGGTTTTGACAGTCTCAATAAAGGAGTTGACTACTATGGTCTTGGTCTTACTCTGGGAGGGGGAGAAGTTACCTTGTTGGAGCTGGCCCGAGCTTATGCAACTTTAGCGAGGGGAGGAATATTCAAAAAAGAAAAGATTTTTTTAGAGATAAAAGATCTCCAGGGGAAAGCCAAGTCTCTTCTGGAAGATTCTTCTAATCGGGTTTTCTCTCCCCAGGTATCTTATATTATCACTGATATTCTCGCAGATAGAGATGCCCGGATTCCTGCTTTTGGAGAAGGGTCGGTCTTGAATCTTTCTTTTCCCTGTGCCGTGAAAACCGGAACTTCCGGAAATTTCCGAGATAACTGGGCTATAGGTTATGTTCCTCATTACACTGTAGCGGTATGGGTCGGCAATTTTGACGGCTCTCCCATGCAGAGTGTCTCGGGAGTCTCTGGAGCAGGTCCGCTCTTTCGAGATATTATGCTCCTTTTAGAAAAAAGAGAAAAGAGGACAAACTCTAATTTTACTATTCCCCAAGGACTAATGGAAGTCTATGTTTGTCCTAAATCCGGAATGTTAGTTGGCTCTTTTTGTCCCGGGAAGATTAAAGAGATCTTTGTAAAAGGAACTGAGCCTAAAGAAGTTTGCAATTTTTGTGACCCCACGCTCCTAGCGAATTCAGGAGGCGGCACACAGAAAATGGGAATGCTGGATGAAGAAGGGGAGTGGAACTGCCGTGAAAGAAGGCCCCCTGCCTCCTATTCCAAGGCTATGAATACCTCCTTTTAGCTTGCCTACTTACCCTGCCACCCTTCACTCTAATTCTTCAAAACCATCTTCTTCCATCAGAGGGTGGCAGGCCCTCCTGACAAGAGATCGTTGCTCTTCAAGTCTTTCCCACCCACCTCCAGATACGTACCTATGACCTACCTTACTGAACCAAGGACGCTTTCTGGGTGGGAGCTTCTTTCTGTACCCTGAACGATTGGGCCGAGATTATAGCAGCCGAATTGTCAAACATAGATTAGATGATCAATTCGCAAGGTACAATATATGCCACCCAATGCACAAAGATGTCCAGATGCACAAAAGCGTCCAGACCTTGTAGGGTCTCAATATCCTGGTTGAGCAAAATTGTGAGCAGATAGGGCTAATTTGCAACATACAATATATGGCACCCGATGCCCAGACATATCTAGATGCACAAAAGCGTCCAGACTGTAGGATCTTAATGTCCTAGTTGAGCAATTTGTGAGCGGATCAGGTGCCAAAGATGTACAGGCTGTGCCACCGGTGAGGAGGGGATAAATATGGTTCGATTGTTCTCGGGTGAAGCTTAAAGTTGGCATGGAAAATGCTAAATACGAGCATAAAGCAGGAGCGGTAGGGGAGAGCTTTAGCTATGTGAAACTCATCGATGGTCCCGAGCCCCTGTTTGCTTTTTCGACAGCTAAAGCTTTTCTTGAAGACGAAGCCGAAAAATCTAGTGGTAAAGAGGATTAAAGATGGTCTCCCGGTTTGTCGTCTACTTTGGTTTGGGCATGTTGGTTCTAGCTTCGTTTATACCAAGAGTGTATGTTTGATAGGTTTTTTGGAAATGATCTCTAGATGAAGAAATTGCTTATCGCAGTATTGCTGGTGCTTTGCACATTTAAGCCTCTTTGTGCTGATAGAATAGCTGATTTGGCTCGCTGTTACAATCCTACTCTTAAAGAGACCGAAGCACTCAAGATAGAAAAAAGCATCCTTCGCTGGACCAGGAAAAGGAACATTGACCTTTGTTCTTTCCTTGCCATCATTGCCCAGGAGTCCGCCTTTGATCCCATGGCTGAGGGTGGCGCAGGTGAGAAGGGTCTTTGCCAGGTCAGCAAAACTTGCCTGAAGGAACTAAGAAGAATATATGGGATAGATTTCAAGCAGGAGAAGCTTTTCATTCCTGATTATAACATTCAGGTGGGTAGTCTGTACTATCGCTACTGTGCTATTCTGGCCAATAATAATCGGAGGGAGGCAATAGCCAGATACAGGACGACTTTCAGGCCGGGTAGATCAGGGTATTATGCCTGGAAAGTTTTACAACTAAGAAAAACAATTCACCGGCTGATAACCAGATTTGGTTTCGAGGCCACACCAAGGCGGGCCTCTTAATGAGTCTTTAAAGGCGAACTATCCGGAAGGAATAGGAGGAGTTTGCTTTATCCCTTATCAATCTCTCCAAGGCCCAGTTGATGACCGATTATGGGAACTTCGGTTCCGCAGTTAGGACACTTTTTATCTTTTAGGTTATACCGAGAAATTGAAAATCCATAACGCTTGATCAGGAGTTCCTCACAATCTGGACAATAAGTATTTTCGAAAGGATGACCGGTGAGATTTCCAATATAAACGTAGTTTAATCCCTCTTCTCTACCTATTTTTCTCCCCTTTTCTAGGACTTTTGCAGAAGTTGCGGGAACGTACGCTTCTTTGGCAAATCTGTAGCCAGGATAATAGCGGGTGAGGTGCCAGGGAGTATCCTCACCCAGTTCATTTTTAATCTTTTCGGCAATGCTTTTTAAACATTCTTCATCATCATTCACTCCTGGGATAACTAAGGTGGTCAGCTCTAGCCAAACCTTATTTTCTTTGGCTAGTCTGGCATTTCGCCAGACCTTTTCAATATCGGCCTGACAATATCGACTAACAGCCTCTTTATCGCCTTTAATATCAATATTCATGGCATCTAGTCCCTGCTTGATCAAAGTTTTTAAAGCCTCAAGTGTCATATAGCCATTGGTTACCAAAGTGTTAAAATAGCCTTCTTCTTGAGCCAGGCGGAATACCTCCAGGGAGTATTCAAAAAGCAGGGTAGGCTCATTGAAGGAGATACTGGTTCCTTGACATCTGTATCTCTTCATCAATTGGATAAAATCTTCCGGGCTCATCCACTCACCTCTTCCCAGCATCTCCGGCCTTTTACTAATGTCATGATTTTGACACCAGGGGCAGGCAAAATTGCAAGACCAGGTTCCTACAGTTAAGGCCAGGCTTCCGGGCCAAAAATGGAAGAAAGGTTTCTTTTCCATGGGATTCACACTCCAGGAAGAAATATCCCCATATGCTAAGGTATAGAGCTTTCCTTCAATGTTTTTCCTGGTCTGGCAAAATCCTAATCCACCTTCAGCAATTTGGCAATATCTCTCACAGGTTAAACACCTCACCTTTCCTCCAGTTTTTTCCTGAAGCAAAGCCTCTTTAATTCTTGCCTTCTTTGGTTCTCTCGACATAGTTTTTTTCGATTCTGCTTATACCAACCTCTCTCGTTGGATCTTTTCAAGGCTTTCACCACTCTTTTAAATCTTCAGATCTATCAGAGCTAATTTTATACTTTTCCAGAATTCTCTGATTGTTCTTGTCAACTTTACTCTTATCCAGGACTATTTTATAGCCTACTTCATCCACTATGAGGTGGTATCTCTCTTCATGCTCTTCAAAGGCTCTTATTAAATCTCTTATGGTCGAGATCTTTCGGCCATTAACCTGAGAAATTACATTGTATCTTAAATCATGATAACCTACATTAGTTTCATCCGCCAGAACTTTAATCAGTACCACTACCTCTCTTCGGTCCTCTGCCGGTTCTCCCTGGTAATAGTAATTTACCAGATTCCGGGGAGCATCGTCATACCAGTTTTTACCCCATTCTTTTAAGAAGTTAAGCGTCAGCGGTTCAAATACAAGCCCGCCTAAAATATAGTATCGGGGAGCCATATCATACTGCTCATGAGGCACCAACCTCCAGAAATTCATCGGTTTCGATAGTCTAATCTCGATATCCCGGATTTTGTTCTCCCTCAAGATTTCAAACTTAACCGTATCATTGATATATTTCTTTTGTACCAAGTATGCAAAGAATGTCCTCTGGTCTTTTCTAAACTCGATGGTCCCATCATTCTCAACATTTTCGCCATCAATTGAAAGGATTACGTCTCCTGACTTCAATGCCCCTCTCGCGGGAGAATCGGGATAGATTTTATTTACTAAAATGCCGGTATGTTCTGCAGTCATCCCAAACTTAAGTCTCAGGTCGGGATTCTCCATTTCCTGCCAGGAGATTCCCAGACCCGGGATTCCTTCATATCTGCCGTCCTTGATATCTTCCAGGAAATGATTAATCACCGGGACCGGAACCATATAACCAACATTTTCCCCTAACCCGGCCTGAAATGCTACTCCCACTAGTTTATCATCATTGATCACTGGTCCGCCGCTGCTCCCGGGATTAATCGCAGCATCAATCTGACAGGTGAGCAAGTAGGCACTGCTGTGAGTGTATCGCTGATGCTCTACTCGGGAAACCACTCCTTCAGTAATCGCTAGCTCATCACCACCCTCGGGAAAGCCATAAACAGCCACTCTATCTCTGACTTCGGCTAGGGATCCGATTTCAACCGGCTCAACCCCGGAAAAAAATGAATCATCATTGACTCTAAGAATAGCCAGGTCACATTCGTGAGCCACTATTTCCACTTTGGCGGTATATTTCTTGGCCTCTCCGGTTCGTCTTACCTGAATAAATGTCCGGTCGGCTACCACATGGGCATTGGTTAAAATTCTTCTTCCCCTTATAATACATCCAGAGCCACTGCGCCTTTGCTGACCCCACATCTGCCACGGCTCATAGTAATCATGTCGGTTATAAACCGTGTATATTTTTACCACTGCCTCCTTTACATCTCTTTGTGCCCCTACTGGGGCAGCAATAACCCAACTTAAAATCAAGACCCAAATTAGTTTGGTGAATAATTTCATTTTCCACTCCTAAGAGATTGGACGTGACAAGTTGTGTACGGCTTCCGGTGGTTGTGTCTTAAATAAGCTAAAAATCAGAGCCCGTAAATTTTCAACCCCTTTATTAAGAATTCGCCAGTTACTTCCTAGGCAAAGAATAAGCCAATTTTCAGTGATTGTCAATCTCTTTGCGCCACTCTGGGGGGATTCCATTTCTAGGTGGGGGGCAATCCAAAACGAGTTTGATTTTTTGAAAGGCTGAGTAGCTCCCTATCCTAGGTTATCGGTTATACTTTCTAGCACCGAGAACTAACTTGGATTAGATTGGTTCTCCAGGCGAGAAGGAGGAACTCTAAGCAAAATGAGCGAGGTGTTTAATTCTCTTTAACATATTGGGATGGGTGGTGAAGAGCTCCATTATTCTCTCGCCTGTGGTTAGTTTTACCCTTTTCTGGCGAAGCTCAGCAAGTTCGTTTGGATCAATGGTTCCGGAAAGGTCTTTGTCTATTTCTCCCAGTTCTCTGATCTCATTCTGAGCTCGGGAGACATCGTTCAAGAAAAAGGCCTTTATGCCTTCCACTCGCTTAAGTTCCTCTCTCACCCGTGGCTCTCTTCGAAGTCTAGCTGAACTGTAAACCAATCGGTAAAGAGCAGTAGCTAAATGCTGAGGGGAACTACCCAATTTTACACTTCCTCGATCGGCATAGTACTCTCTGATTCGGGAACCATACAAAACCAAAAGGTTGGTGATGAAATAAAGAAGCATCGCTCCCAGACCAATCAGAGCAGCATAACCTCCAGCCTCCCTTCTTCGGCCCCACATTCCTCCCCAGAGAGTGCTCCAGGCAAGCCAGTAAAGCATCAAAGGGATAACCGAAAGCAAAGTGATAATCATCATATCCCGGTTCTTGAGGTGGGAGACTTCATGACCCAGGACTGCTTTGAGTTGCTCTTTATTGAGCAGTCTTTGGATTCCCCGGGTAACACAAACTCTTCCATCTCGCAAGGTTCTCCCAAAAGCGAAGGCATTGGGAATGGCCAGATCAGAGATTCCCACCCTTGGCTGGGGAATATCAGCTCTCTGAGCAAGTTCTCTTACCATTTGGTGGAGTTCGGGCTCTTCTTTTTCTGAAACCCACCTTACTCTCATAATTAGCTGCACCAGAGAAGGTCCGACAAGATATTGAAGTCCTACGAAGAGGAAAGCCAAAATTAGATAAAACAAAGCGTTTCCCGCTCCCATCCAGGTTCCAATTCCAGTAATTACTCCGTAGAGAATACCGAACATCAAAACTACCAAAAGCCACATCTTCACTTGAAGTCCCATCTTAGTTTACTCCTTTTTCACGAATTTAATATTTTCTTTCAATCAGGTCCGGTGATTTGTGTCCACCTGACCCCGGCACAAAGACCGGGGTTCGTTCGAAACAAGCCAAAAATCTAGCAAAAAATCTAAAAATCTTATCAAAAAGAGAAACTACTGCCAAAGAAGAATAGCTCAAAACTGTATAAATTGCAAGGGGAGTTTTCTAGGGTATAAAAAGTAACTCAAAGATTCGCCAATTGACAATACCCAAACATTCTCCAGTCAAAAATTTAGATAAATAACCCCGGAATAGGCTTTAGAACTAGACATCTTTTCTTCGTATTAACGATACTAATAACTTACTAGAAACAGTCCACTTTTAGTCCTTAATTGACTCCAAAGGCCCCCAATCTTGACTTAGTCAAAGACTTCCATTACAGTTAGGAGAGTTGCCGGGCA
>JBHIEA010000034.1:0-13142 GCA_046760365.1 bacterium | reverse complement strand
AGGAGATGCTGGCAAGGGAGCCTCTGATTTGGGCAACCATTAAGGAGGAACTTATCCAGATTAAGGAAAAATATGGAGAAGAGAGGCGTACCCGGATTAGGACTGTGGTAAAAGAGTTAACTTTTAGACCAGAAGATCTGATCAAAAAAGAGGAGATTGTCGTCACTACCACTCATCATGGCTATATAAAGTACACTCCCTTAAGAGCTTACAAGCGACAAAGACGTGGAGGCAAGGGAATGAGCGGTATGGCCATGGAAAAGGGAGATTTTGTAGAAGACCTTTTTATTACTCATACTCATTCTATCCTCTTGTTTTTTACCAATTTAGGAAAGGTTCATTGGGCCAGAGCCTACGAAATTCCTCAAAAAAAGCGCTCAGCTAAAGGCAGAGCTCTGGTTAACTTCCTCTCTCTGGGAAATAATGAGAAGGTAAGCACAACTCTTTGTCTAGACAACTTTGACCACGAAGGCTTTCTGCTTATGGCCACCAAGAGAGGGAAGGTGAAGAAAACCGTTCTTTCTGCTTATTCCCGTCCTAAAAAAGGAGGGATAGCCGGAATTCATCTGGAGGCCGAAGACGAGTTAATTAAAGTAATGCTCACTCAAGGGGAAGAAGATATAGTTTTAGTCACCAAGAAAGGTAAGGCTATTGTTTTTTCTGAAAAAGATGTTCGTCCCACTGGAAGAATTTCATTAGGAGTAAAGGGTATCTCGTTGGCGGAGGAGGATGAGGTAATGGATGCTGTTGTTGCCAGCGAGGATGAAGCCTTGTTTACCATTACCTCCAAAGGTTATGGAAAAAGGACTCTCTTGGCTAAGTACAGAAAAACCAGAAGAGGCGGCAAAGGAATTATTAACCTACGGTTTGTTCCCCACAAGGGTGAGGTGGTGGGAGCAAAAAGAATAAAGCGAAGTGACGAGCTAATTGCAATCACCCGGAAAGGAAAGAGCATTCGCCTGGCAGCCAAGAATATCTCTCTTATTGGAAGAAATACCTCCGGTCCTCGCATCATTAGGTTAGAGGAAGATGACGAGGTTATTGCCCTGGCATGAGAAAAATAGCTTTTCTTTTCCCCGGGCAGGGTTCTCAACACATAGGAATGGGAAGAGGATTTGTTGATAGGTATGAGGAGGCCCAAAAGATCTTCCACCAGGCCGGCAAAGTCCTGGGTTTTGATCTTGAGAAGCTTTGCAGGCACGGCCCGGAAGAAGAGCTGAAAAAGACAATTAATGCTCAGCCAGCTCTATTGACAGTGAACTGGATCTTTACCAGAATTTTAAGAGAGGCGGGGATAGAGCCGACCGTAGTTGCGGGACACAGTCTAGGAGAGTACAGTGCAGTGCTTTGTGCCGAGGCAATTGACTATCCTGCCGCCTTAAGACTGGTTCGGCGAAGAGCCCAGTTTATGGAGGAGGCCTCTCGTGCCCTAGATGGGGTGATGAGGGCCGTAATTGGACTACCCAGAGCCACAGTTTTGTCAATTTGCCAGAGAATAAAAGGGGTAGAGGCGGTCAACTTTAATTCTCCTTCCCAGGTAGTTATTGCTGGGGAAAGAAAAGCGGTAGAAATAGCAAGTAAAAGATTAGAGCAAAAGGGGGCAAAAAAAGTCATTCCCCTTCTGGTGAGCGGCCCCTTTCACACCTCCTTTATGAGGCACGCAGCCTTAAAATTCAGTCAAGAATTAGATCGCCTCCCTTTCTCAGATCCTTGCTGCAGGATCCTCACCAACGCCCTTGCCCGGTATGCCTTAAGTGCCAAGGAAATTAAGATGGCCCTTCGTATGCAGATGGATCATCCCGTTCTCTGGGAGGATTCTATGAGGAAACTACTCACTGATGGAATCGATCTATTTATTGAAGTAGGACCAGGTAAGGTTCTGAAGGGGCTTCTGCGAAGAATTGACAGGAGAGCACTGGTTTTGGGAATGGAAAATCCTGAGGATCTAGAAAGAATTAAGAAACTCCTCTAGCTAAATTTTATTTTCTAACATCTTTTACCCCCCACTGCGTTGGCGATCATAAGCACTTTTAGCTGCTTGAGATCCAGCTTCTGCATCATCAACAATACCATGCTTTTTGAACATCTCTCCAATAGCATCGAGGAGCCGGTATACTTTGTCTCCTGTTGAAGAGCAACCCATTAGGCCAATCCTCCAGGCTTTTCCTCTGAACTTTCCCAGGCCCCCGCCAATCTCGATATTGTAATTGGATCTTATTTCCTGGCGAAGCCTGCCTTCTTCTACTCCATTGGGAAGGTAGACGGCATGGAGCATAGGAAGTCTTTGGCTCTGTTCTTTCACCACGTAGGTAAAACCTAGTGCCTCAAGCCCGGCCTGAAGGGCTGCGGCATTTTGCCGGTGACGTTGGAATCTTGCCTCAAGTCCTTCTTCTAGGACTAACCTGAGTCCTTCATGAAGGGCATAAATCATATTTACCGGAGCAGTATGATGATATTTTCTTTGATGTCCCTCATTCCAGTACTGTTCTATCATCCCTAAATCAAAATACCAGCTTCTTACCTTTCTTCCTCGGACTTTCTCCATGGCTCTCTCATTTAAGGTAATGGGGGAAAGCCCGGGGGGGACGCTAAGGCATTTTTGGGTTCCGCTATAGGCAGCATCAATTCCCCACTCGTCTATCTTTACTTCGGTTCCTCCCAAAGATGTTACCGTATCAACCAAGAATAGTGCACCGTGTTGATGAACAATCTCACCAATTTCTCTCATATGTTGTTGATGGGCTCCAGTAGATGTTTCCGCGTGTACCAGGAAAAGCGCCTGACAGCGTTTTCTAGAAAAAACTTCTCTTACCTCATCAGGTGTGACCGTGGTTCCCCATTCAAGATTAATAGGTACAACTTCTGCCCCAAATCGGGATACCTCATCGGCAATCCTTCCTCCGAAGACCCCGTTTTTCACAACAATTACTTTATCATGGGGTTCGACAAGATTGGCCACCAAAGTTTCCATGCCAGAGCTTCCGGTGCCAGAAATTGGAATGGTCATTCGATTTTCA
Organism: bacterium; assembly: GCA_046760365.1. Lineage (GTDB taxonomy): Bacteria > Aerophobota > Aerophobia > Aerophobales > AE-B3A > AE-B3B. Next base: position 10,125 of record JBHIEA010000034.1, on the reverse strand, counting down.
GTTTGATACAGTGCTCTTAACATAGCCTGGGTTTCGTCCATTATTCTGATAAACTCTGAATCTAGGTGGCCCAGAGTAGTCACCGACATAGCTCTAAGAACTTCCGGGGACACATTGCTTGGTCCAGGGCCATGTAAGTGTATTCTCAAATCGCGCTGATATGTTGGATCAACTTTCATTTTTTTCTTAGTCGGGGCAATCGCACGACGAGGCCGATCCGGCTCTATTAGAACAGGATTTTTTGAAAAACATAATCATTTTTACTCCCCTGACATTTTTTGTCAACTGCGCGCTTTACTGCAAATTTATCTTTTGCTATCCCAGAAAGAAAAAGAACCTCTTCTGGGTTAATTCTCTTAAGTCCTGCAAAAGGATGATCCTTTACCTTTTCCCAGAGAAAAGACTATGAAGTTATATCTTGAGGCAAAAATGTCAAAATTGAAACATGTTCACATTGAGGGAGAAGAAGAGCTCGATATCGAAGTAGATTTGGAGAAAATATAAATGAGCACCGCGGTAAGAAAGATGAAGTCATATTTTGGTAGTGATGTCCGGTTTCTATCTTCACTCAGGAAGAATCTTTCTCGGATTGAGGATATTGTTGGGGTCAAAGAGCTGTTTGATGCCCCGGAACAGCTTCAGCGTTTTTGGGCCGACCGCCTTTTCGAGATGCTTCCTCCTGGTGGCACCAACTCCATGTTCGCCGGTTATCTGCCCCCCTAGGGTAAGAGCAATATCAAAAATCTCCTCACTAATTTTAGGAATAGTTTCCTTCCATTTATCCTCAGGAAGATCCTCTTTGAGCACATTAACATGAACATTCCCATCACCTGAATGGCCGAAACAGATGATTGGATACTCGTACCTTTCCTGCAGTTTCTTCATCTCCCGCAGGAAATGGTTTATCCGGGCTCGGGGAACGACGACGTCTTCCATATGATTTACTGGGCTTCTCTCCTTCAGTGCCTCAATGATGACTCGCCTGGCTTCCCACAACTTCTCCTGAGTGGGGCGGTCAGCGGCGACCAATACATCAATGGCACCGTGTTCAAAACAGACCTCACCGACAATCTCACAGAGTGCTTCCACGTCTTCTTTGCGATTGCCATCCAGTTTTATGAGGAGAAAGGCGGCGGCTTCACGGAGAGGAAGTTCTTTTTTAAGGTATTTCTCACAAGTGAGGAGGGAGTCTTGTTCCATGAATTCAATAGATGTCGGAAGTATCTGTCGTTCGATGATGGCTGAGACTGTATCGGCTGCGGCCTGAAATTGATTAAAGGCTACCAACAGGTCTATGGTCACCCGGGGAAGAGGAATGAGGCGGAGGATTATCTTGGTTATGATGGCTAAGGTACCCTCGGAGCCGATGAGAAGGTCAATCAAATCATAGCCGGTGACGTTTTTGACAAGTTTCCCGCCCAATTGAATTATTTCACCCGAGGGTAGAACGGCCTCCAATCCACACACATAGTCTTTGGTCACTCCATACTTAACCGCCCGCGGTCCACCGGCACTTTCTGCAATGTTACCCCCGATAGAGCAGGAATCAAGGCTGGCAGGATCCGGCGGATAGAAAAGTCCTTCTCTCTCCACAGCTTCGTGGATCTTACCGGTTATAACACCTGGTTCAACCGTTATCATAAGATTCTTCTTATCAATTTCCAGAATTCGGTCCATCTTTTCCAGGGAGAGAACTATCCCTCCACAAACAGGGACTGCTCCTCCGGAAAGACCATAGCCAGCCCCGCGTGGAGTTATGGGAACTCTTTTCTCATTGGCAAATTTCAGGAGTTTTGAGATCTGCTGGACCGTGGTCGCCCTGACGACCACCTCCGGCGGGGCCTTCAGGCCAGGAACCTCATCATGGCTATACATCTCCAGGAGATCCGGATCGAGTAAAACCCTATCTTTCCCAAACAGATGGGTTAGGAATTCCAAGACCCCCTGGTCGACTTTGGCATACATTTCTAAACATCCCCTTTTTAGGCAATCAAGCTCGTTCTCTAATGATACTCAATGCAGAGTTGCTTTAAGTCATTTATTGATCAAAATTGGTTTTTCGATGGATAATTATGGCAGGAGGGGGAGTGGGTGTCAAGCACGTTTAATCGAAGAAAGCCATCTTTCTCTGCCGAACTTTGCAACTAATTTGAATCATCACCCCCTGCCACGGGCGAAAGTAGCATTTTACTCTCCCCGTTTTGCTTTCATTGCTTGTAAAATGTTTAATTTTGCTCTGTGACCCAGGCATCCAAATGGCCCGGATCGCAGAGCAAGAAGGCTTTTCCTAATCTCTTGCTTTTTCCTTAAGGCTTTATCTTGACTCAGATAGCCAAGTTTCTGGGCCATATCTATTCCTGCTAATCTTCCCTCTTCCATGGCGGTGCTTGCTTCCTCAACCCCAGCAGTATCCCCGGCCACATAGATCCCTTGAACTGTAGTTTCCATGTTTTCATTGTGAATAGGCAGACACCCACCTAATTCAGAGAAAAACCCTAAATCACATCTAGCCATTTGAGCTAATTCAATCGAGGGATGAAGTCCACCAGCAATGCAAACACAGTCCGCACCTAAAGTTCTTTCTGTGTCTTTAATAGGTTTCCATGAATTATCTAGCTTAACAATAACAACTTCTTCCACCTCCCTGTCACCTTTTACTTCCTTGATAGTACAAGAGGTGTGAATTGGTACACCAGCCCTGCGAATTTTACTAGCATGAACCTGATAGCCTCCAATTTTTGGAGCTGCTTCAACCACAGCTACCACATCGGCACCAGCTTGTAATAGTTGATAGCTGACGATTAGCCCCACATTACCCGATCCTAAAACAACAAATCTCTGGCCGGGGAGAACACGATGAATATTAATCATAGTTTGAGCAGCTCCAGCCCCCATTACTCCTGGAAGAGTCCAGCCTGGGAAAACAACAGAATTTTCAATAGCACCTGTTGCCAAAAGAATTTTTTCCCCTTGAATCATCTCAGTTTTTCCACCCTTTGTTATTGCTACTGTTTTCTTGTCAAAAGTGCCGAAAGCTTCTGTATTGAGAAGTGCATTTACTCCTAACTTGTTGACCTGTTCCAAAAGTTCCAGACCAATATCGAATCCCCTGACCCCGGCTTTATGCTGGCTTGATCCGAAGAATTTATGGATTTGTTTAAACAATTGCCCTCCGGGTCTCCTATTTTCATCTATTAAAGTTACATCTGCCCCAGCTCTTGCTACTTCAATACTGCAACTAAGCCCAGCAGGACCACCTCCTACTACTATGACATCACACCTTTTCAACTCTTCACCCCCCACTTCCCTCTACCATACTGGGTTTCTATTACCATTCCTTCTTCAACCGGGGTAACACATGTTCTCACATTGGGAACGCTATTTACAGTCATTATGCAATCGGTACACTGTCCAATACCACAGAAGATTCCTCTTGGCTCATTATATTTTGAAGTAAACCGGTTGACTCTTATCTCGGCATTAAGAAGGGCAGCAATTATCATCTCTCCTTCTCTTGCCTTAATCTTTTTCCCATCTACAGTAATGTTCAGCATCTTTCCAGGGCTTTGCCGACCTAAGATAGGATGATCTAGGACTCGCATTTTATTTTCATTGTTTACATTTTTAGGAGAATTGTTTTGTTTTGAGGAGCGATCTTTCTTTACAGAAATACCTCGAACAACTAAAGGATACTTTTTGGGGATAGATATGCTTAGAACAGGAGTGCGATTCTGCTTTGTTTTATTTAAAATTTTAACCACTTTCCCCTTACACACTTCTTTACCTTCTCTATCCACTGCGGACACTTCCTCTCCAACCCTGGGTAAGGGCAAAAACTCAAAGGGAAACGAAATCAAAGCCAGCTCATTAGTGTAATTCAAATGAAGCACAAAAATTGCTAATCCAGGACAGGAACTTATACAAACGCCACAACCTGTACATTTATCTTCATCTAAAACTGGCAAGTTGATAATGAAAGCCCCAATTTTAATTGCTCCTGCGGGACAAGCAGTTTCGCAAGGGTCACAGGGGATCTCTTCAATGCATTCAATTATAGCAACAGGACCTTCTTGAAGTCTTTTAAGACTGGGATAACCAGGTGTTTTCTTGAGTTCATCCGGTGTAGGAATCCCTTCTGCGGTAGCTCCTTTGCTTGTCCACAACAATAACTGATTATTGTTCTCTGTTGTTTTCATGACCTTTGTTCCTTCCTGATTAGACACTTTTTCTTCAATCCCCCACCTTTCGCTTAATTTGGTTTGTATTTTTTGAGTCTTGAGACACTAAAAGCATCGATTGGTAGCGAAGTTCTGCCTTCTGTTATCAGTTCTGAGACCAATTTTCCTGTTATGGGAGCAAGGGTGATTCCTTCTCCGGCGTGTCCTGCAGCTATGACAAAATTTTGAGGATTATTTGTCTTACTAAGGATTGGAAGACCATCTGGATAACAAAATGGTCTTAATCCCGCAAAGGTTCTAATACAACTGACATCTTTGAGTTTTGGCATAAACTTGATAACCCTTTTTGCTATGTATTTTAGTGTTTGCATGGTCACTCTATTATTGTAGCCTGCGAAATCACGGCTGCTTCCTATCGTCCAATTTCCGCTATTTTCTTGTATGTAACTTCCTGCAACTCCAAGTTTTATTCTTGGATCTTTAGATCTTTCTACTGCTTCTAAAATAGTGGAGGTAGTCAAATAATCAGCGTCTAATATATACCTATATCTTTTGTTAAGCGGAACAGGCTCTGTTACTATAATTTGTCCTCTTCTCGGCCTGATAGGTATAGCAAGACCAAGAATTTTCCCAATTTCAGAAGCCCATGCTCCTGCAGCATTAACAATGAAATCAGTTTTTATTTTCTCTCTGTCTGTAATAACGGATGCAACTCTTTCTTTGTCCGTTTCTATTTTTTTAACCTGGGTGGAAAAAAGAAACTCTGTTCCCATCTTTCTTGCAGAATATGCAAACCCATAATTTACCTTAAACGGGTTCACTGTATAACTCTCCCACTCCTCCACTCCCACAATTACCTCCTCTCCCAGGGTGGGTTCTAGTTTCCGGAGCCGGGGTCCTTCGATTAGCCGGACATTTACTCCTTCTCTGCGCTTATTCTCGACATGCTTTTCCATATCCGGATACTGCTTCTCATTAACGCTACATAACAAAGATCCCACATTCTCATATTCAATATCGTATCCTATCTCCTCAGCTAGGTTCCTGTATAACTTAAGGCTTTCTCTGGCAAGTTCAAGAACAAGGGATTCAAAAAGTTGAACAGGACACCCTCCCTGATTGGCCCCAGAAGCACCAAAAGACAATCCTCCCTTTTTTTCTATTACAATTACCTTTACTCCTTTTTTTGCCAAGTAATAGGCTACTGAACATCCTATAACTCCTCCTCCCACCACTACTACATCTGCTATTTTATTCAACTTTTTTTTCCTCTTCGATAGTTAAGAATTCTATTTTAGTTGGCCTTACAGGAGGGCGTTTGCTGAGAGGCAATAGCTCATTTACTTTTTTATCTGTCTCGTCAGCTATTATCTTTTCTATCAAAGATTCACATGTTCTTCCTTGACACAAACCCATCCCAGCCCGGGTTAATCTCTTAACCTCATCGGTTGTCCCAAGATTAAATTTCCTAATAGCATCCCTTATCTCTTCTTCAGTAATTTCTTCGCACCGACAAATCATATTATTTATCTTGCTCTCCATTCTTTCTTTCTATTGTTTATTCCGTTTGAATTGAATTCTCAATTTATTTCTCGAGTATTTATTGCAGCTCCTCTTTCAGGTGGATCAACGAGCTTAGCATATATTCTCAAGATACCACCTAAGTAGCTATTCTAGCTTTCCTAACTTCGTAAGCTCTTCCCTTATTTTTTCCTTTGTATGTGGGGACACTTCGGTTGTAGGCATCAGTGCATCTCCTACATCATATCCTAACATTTTAAGACCTTCCTTAAGGGGTTGCATATCGTGCCTATCAAATAAAACATGGGCCAGCCCAAATATGGATAACTGTTTTTCCCCAGCCTCTTTTATTCTCCCTTCTTGAAACAAATTATATATTTTCACTACCTCTCCAGGTATGATATTACCGATGGTGCAGACACTTCCATCTGCACCAAGACAAAGAGCAGGTAGAATCTTGGTCTCAAAACCTGTCCAAACTGTAATTTTCTCCTTAGTTAAGCGAATGATTTCTGCTGTATGATCTATATCTATGTGCGTATCCTTTATTCCTTGAATATATCCATCTTCGGCAAGATGTGCCACAGTTTCCGGGTCTATGTCAAGTCCATACTGTCCAGGCCAGTTGTAAACGAATAACGGAATGTTAACTGCCTCAGCAATCATTTTGTAATGCTGATATATTCCCTCCTGGGTTGGTTTAGGATAATGGGGAAGGGAAACGATAACGCCATCTGCTCCAGCATCTTCTGCATATCTACTCAACTCAACAGCAATTTTGGTGCTGTTGTGCCCTGTGCCTGCAAATAACGGGACTTTTCCTCTGGCAGATTCTACCCCTACATCTATTATCTTTTTTCTCTGGTTCATATTCATCAAGGAATATTCCCCTGTACTTCCACCAGCAAAAATCCCGTGAACACCCTCATCTATTAAATGCTGGACAAATCTTTTTGTTCTCTCCCCATCAATTTCTCCCTCAGAGTCAAACACAGTAATTACGGGGGGGACAATTCCTGGAAATTTTTTCACTTGTTCCATTTCTACCTCCAATTTTTTTAGTGTTTTTCAAAAAATCTCGTAATGAAACTACAATCTCTGCTTAAGTAAATACCTTTTCTCCCCTTTTTTCTACCTACTCACTGCTTAAGTTCTTTTGCCAATCAAAAACCCGTCTAGTCCAAAAGGATCATCAGGATCTAAAACAAAGTGATTAAATCCTGTGATATAGGCACTTCCCGTAATTTCAGGCACAACTGCTGGGTACTGACCGACCTTGGTTTTCTTAATTAGCCTTCCCCGAAATGTTGCCCCTGAAATACTCTCATTTATAAAATCTTGGTTAAGAGCCAATTTATTCTTAGCAAACAAAACTGCCATTTGGCCAGATGTTCCTGTGCCGCAGGGGGATCTATCAAAAAACAATTCCCCTTCGACAACTATGTTGTTTTGATCTGCATTTTGGTTTTTGACAGGTGAGTTTACAAAAGAAACACCGAGTAATTTCTTTGATATATTAGAATCTGTGGGATGCACTAAATCAAAGGTCTTGTTGAATTCATTTTTTATGGCAATACCAGCCTTAATCAAACCATCAATATTTTCAGGTCTTACTCTGATGCCAATATCTTTCGCATTTACATAGAAGTACCAGTTTCCCCCAAAGGCGACATCTCCCTTAACCTCTTCGTACCCAGGAACATTGATAGATACATTCTCTTTATATAAAAATGCCGGTACATTTACCAAGGAGACATCTTTTACCTTGCCATCTATAATATTTGCTTTTGCTTTAATCAACCCTGCCGGCGTTTCTAAGGTGACCTTTGTGGAAGGCTCCTCTAAAGAAACCATACCTGTTTCAATGAGTATGGTAGCTGCCCCTATAGTGCCATGGCCACACATGTCATCGTAACCTACGGTACTAAAAAAAATCACCCCGGAATCAGCCTCTTTGTTAGATGATTCTGTTAAGATCGCCCCATACATGCCAGAATGACCTCTAGGTTCATTGCACAGAAAGTTGCGAATATAATCCATTTTATTTTTCACGCAGTCTCTTTTTTCAGCTACTGAGTCTCCTGATATTTTTGGTAAGCCACCTACCACAACTCTGGTTGGATGTCCTGCTGCATGAGAATCTATTGCAAAAATTGAATTTAAAAATCTCATACTCATAAGCGTACCTCCAATTCTACGGCTTATTTTTAGATTCTTAAGCAAATTGCGTAATCTTTGCTTGTCATCCTTGGAAACTGGAACGAAAGATCTTCTGCGTATTCCTCGGGTACACCACTATTTCACCGGCAACTTCTTTCCACCACTCCGATCTCATTTCTCGCAGTGTTTTGGGATGCGGGCTTCAAAATTAGTCATCTTGGGCATAGTTCCCTCTACTTTCAGAACTGAACCAGAGACGACTTTTTCAGAGCTCAAGGTTAAGTGATTAACCAACTTTTGCAGGAAATCAATTGTATAGTTTTCGTCTCTCAAGGAAAAATGTTACCTATCTTCAGTCATCATAAGCAAGATTCAATCTCTTGAGAGTTTTTTAGCAGTCAGAGTGTTTTCCCCTCAATGGGAAAAGAGAGATTCTGCCTGTTGGGAACAAGCTTGATCTTACAGTATTACCTCACTGAATAAAGAATTCAGTCTTCCGTTAACTCGTAAGGAAGCCATACGGTCATTTCCGAGATGACTCGATTGTTCCACGCATAGTAGGGGATTGCTTTTAGAATTACTGGCCTGGTTTTGACAGGCTCGGTCTCAAAAGGCCGGTATAGGGGACCCCAATTTTCTACAGGGACTGTTCCTTCTCCTGTGATTACAGTGAGACCTCCCAACAAATCAGGATCAAACTCTGCTTTTAGGTTGCTCCCAGGATTTTCAGGATTTACCCTTAATCTAGCTTGCAGGACAGATATGCCTGGGTTATCGACTCCCTCAAAGCAATAGACAATTGGACCGCGCTTCACCGCAACACTACCACGATTTTCGGCTGCCCTAGGGTTAGAAATCATCGAAACCGGAGGCATGGCCACCTCGAGCACAATCTTGCTTCTCTTCCGCCAGTGCTGTTTAACTTCATGATAGCTGCCGGACCGGGGAGCATTGGGCATTGGTTTCCCGTCTACCGTGATAGAAGCCCTCAGGCACCATCCCGGGATACGAAGGAAAAGACTGAATTCTTTCTCTTTCTCCAGGGACAGGTCAATTTCAAGTTTACCACCCCAAGGGTAGTTGGTCTTTTGCGAGAGGGTAAATCCCGTTCCATCTTGTAAGTGCCAGTTGACAGTATTGTTATCGTAAAGGTGAATCCAGATACCCTCCTCGCTGGTTGAATAGAAATATCCAGGTAATGTAGCAAGCATCCGTGCGATGTTCGGTGGACAGCATGCACATTCGAACCATTTTTGTCGGGTTGGCACGTCTTTTCTCTCGTGTGCATACCATGGGTCTCCTGTTGGCCTGCCATTACTGGCATGGGGATTTACGTAGAAGTATTTCTCCCCATTAAGTGAAATACCCGAGAGAATGCTGTTGTACAAGGTTAACTCCATGAGATCGGCGAAACGGGCCTCTCCATTAATAGCAAGCATCCGCCAGTTCCAGAACGCTGAAGCAATTGCTGCACAGGTTTCTGCATAACAGTTTTCATTTGGTAGTTCAAATTCTCGGCCAAAAGACTCGCTGTATGGCCGACCACCTACTGCCCCAGTCACATACATCTTGGTCTCTGTCATACTCTTCCATAAACTCTCCAGTGCGTGCAGATAGGCTTGATTTCCTGTCTCTATATAGTAGTCAGTCATGCCGCAACAGAAATACAACGCCCGTACAGCATGTCCCAGAATCTCCCGCATGTCTTTACCTCTAACGTGGTCGATGAAAGAGCCTGCTACATCGAGATAGCGTTTTATTCCGGTTTCCCGGTAAAATTCAATCAATCCCATCTCCACTTCGGGATGACCCGGGTGAGCTTCCCTTCTTCCTGGTCCAAACACATTGCAAATGTAATCCGCGTATTCACCAGCAATATTGAGCAGACGGTCACTACCGGTGGAACGATGGTGAGCGACTGCTGCTTGAAATAGGTGACCGGCACAGTATAGCTCATGCATACGATCCAAGTCTGTCCAGCGTTTTCCAGCTCTTTCCTTTTGAAAGTAAGTATTGAGATAACCATCGTCACCCTGAGCTGGCTCGATAATATCAACAGCCTCATTGATCATTCTCTCAACTTCAGGCAACTCTTGTGTTTGAAGAGTCCAAGAAGCAGCCTCGATCCACTTGTAGATGTCTGAGTCTGCAAAGCAGAAGCCCTGAAATTCTGTGTCTGACTTACCATAAACACGCATAAAGTTATCAAGCACACCACTTTTTCGGATTTCTTGTAGCTGCTTTTTTAGAGTAACTGTTGCGATCG